>NZ_JBFUAY010000239.1:0-6130 GCF_056406015.1 Rhizobium sp. P1_E1
CGCTATAGACATGCCGCCCGTGCTCGCCCGGGTAGGTGTGCCAGCCTGGAATATCGTTCACGCGCGCGGGCATGCTGGCAGAGAGTTTACCGCAAGGGTTCTGCTCGCCGAACAGAATACGGGCGATCGCTTCGCCGCCGCCCTGCCCGGCATAGAAGCTGGCAAGCACGGCATCAACATCGTGGAGCCACGGCATCTCGACGGTATCCGGCATCGACAGCACGACGACGATCTTGCGACCGGCTGACGCCAGTGCCTTGATGAGGGCGTCGTGGCTGGCGGCGAGCTTCAGTGTGTCGCGGTCATTGCCTTCGCCGTGGCGGCTCTTCTCGTTTTCCGCGAACACCACAACGACATCGGCGCGTGACGCAGCCTCAACGATCGCCTCGATCGAGGCCAACAGGTCCCCCTGCGCGGCGCAGGAGAAGGGCTGATGCCGCACCGTCAAGGTGTCTCCGGCCCGCTTGGCGATCTGAGCCAAGGGACTGTCGACGCGATAAGGATTGGTGGTGGCCGAGCCGGAGCCCTGGATGACCGGAATGACAGCGCCATCGCCGACGATGAGAAGCTCGCCCGGGCGGCCGGGATCAAGTGGCAGCGCCTTGCCTACGTTGCGCAGCAGCACGATCGACTCCGCCGCGATTTCGCGTGACAGCGCATGATGCGCGTCGAGATCCGCCGCCGTGCCGCGCTCCTCGTGCATCTTGCACTTGACCACGAACGCCAGAACCCTGGCGCAGGCGGCATCGATCAACTCAGTCGGCACGTCGCCGGCTTCGATCGCGGCGTGAAGGCGCGCCTTGCGCGGCTGGCTTTCCGGCATGTCGAGTTCGGTGCCGGCATTGAGCGCGGCGCCACGATCCTTGATCGCATGCCAGTCGGAGACGACCAGTCCGTCATAACCCCATTCCTCGCGCAGCACGGTGCGGAGCAGCCAATGATGCTCGGCTGCCTGGATGCCGTTCAGCGGATTGTAGGCGCTCATCACGGTCCACGGCGCGCTCCTTTCGATTGCCCGCTCGAAGCCCGCCAGATAGATTTCGCGCAGGGCCCGCTCGTCGACGTCAGAACTGGTCGTGGTTCGCTCGATTTCCGAATTGTTGCAGGCGAAATGCTTCAGCGAGGCGCCGACGCCATGATCCTGCAGGCCTGAGATGACAGCAGCAGCGAGTTCACCACTGATGACGGGATCCTCGGAATAATATTCGTAGGCCCGCCCAGCCAATGGCGTGCGCCGGATGTTGATGCCGGGGCCAAGTAGCAGATGAACGCCGAAATCCTGGCACTCGGCCGCAAGTGCCGCCCCCATGCGGTAGGCAAGATCGATATCCCAGGAACAGCCAAGCAGATTGCCGTTTGGAAAGCATGTGGCCGGGCGGGTGGCGCCGAACATGCCGCCTGGCCCATCGCCCTGTTGCCCGACGAGATCGAGGAATGCCTGGAGACTGTCTTCGTCGTTGTCGCCGGCATCGATCTGGGTGGTCGAATAGCGCACGCCATACGCACCATCGGTCATGACGACCGAAGGGATGCCGAGCCTTTCGATCGATGCCGTTTTCCACAGCCCGCGTCCGCTCAGTAGAGCGACCTTTTCGCCGACGGTCATTTGGCCAACGAGCGATGGGATTTCGTCTTCGCTGAGCTGGAACATGGGTAGTCTCCGAGGTTACGGCAGGCGTCGGCTCAGCAGATTTTCTGAAGGAGTTCCATTAGCATCATGCGCTCGGCAACCGTCAGGTTACTCAGTGTTTCCTGCGAAATCTGCAGTGCGACCGACAGGTTGCGAGCCACCGTCGCCTCGCCGTCCGGCGTCAGCGTCAGCACCAACCGCCGTGCGTCGGTTGCGTCGGGTGCTGTGTGAACCAGCCCGCGCTTCACCAGTCGATCGACGACCCCCTTGATTGTCGCCATGTCCATGGCGGTTTCACGGCCGAGATTGCCCTGCGAACAGGGCTGCAGTTCGTTGAGCTTGACCAGCGCTGCCCATTGGGTCGTGGTCAGTTTCTCCGCCATCAGGCTCGCAAAGATCGCCACGTGCCGCTGGTTTGCCTGCCGCAGATAGAAGCCGATCTGTTCGCCAAGCGCATACTCGGCCTGCTGGCCTTGAACCTTAGGCTGTGCCGCCTTCCTGCGGCCGCCTTTGTCTTTGAAGGGAACATCCATCGGATCTCTCAAATCTGCCTGTTCGTCGTGATTGGCAATCGCATTGTCGAACTCAGTCTCGCCATAAATCCAGGATGGCTTCTGTCGATAAGATTTCGATCTGCTCCGAAAGCCTCGGCACCAAGATCTCGGTTACCATGGCGTGCGCTTTCATGTCACCGCTTCCCAGCGCATCCTCGGCCAGGATGACCCGGTAGCCGGCGTCCACCGCATCGAGAACGCTCGCGTAGACGCAGACGTCTGTCTCGACGCCTGAGAAAATCAGAGTGTCCGTTCCCGAGTTCTGCAAGCGGCGGGCGAAACCAGGCGAACCGAAGACGGAATAGGTTTCTTTGTCGACGATGGAGCCAGGACCGGCGATCGCCGCCAGCGGCGCGACCAGATCCAGCACGGTCGCGTCGAGCTCATCCAGCGTCACCGATGACCAGCGGCGATAGTAGTTCTTCCAGCGGCCTTTTGCATCTTCCGCGTTCTGCGGAACCACAAATCGGACAAAGATCGTGTCGAACGGGCGCGCTTGGCTGAGCGCCAGCACGTTCGGAAGAATGTCGGCGATTGCTGGTGTATGCCACGCCGTTTCCTCGGCAAACAGACGTTGCATGTCGATGACGACATGCAACGTATTCTTGGAGAGCGGCGCGGTTGCCATGATCAGTCGGCCACCGAGACGGTGTGTTCCGGGGCCCAGCTCAGGGTGATGCTGTCTCCATCGCTCAGAATCTTCCCATCGCGGTTCTGCGCAAACAGCTTCAGCGGCAGGCCATCGGCAGTCTCTAGCAGATAGGAAAGCACGGGACCTGCATAGATGACCGTGGTGATGCGTGCCGTTAGGCTATTGCCGTCCGTCGGACCAGATACGATCGACATCTTTTCCGGGCGAACCGCAAGCGTAATTTTGGATCCGCTTGATGGCAACGTCCCAGTTGTCCGGACGACCGTCCCATCGGCCAGACGCACGGCTCCATTATCCACCGTCCCGGTGAGGAAGTTGGAATCGCCGAGGAATTCCGCTGCAAAGCGCGTCAGTGGCCGTTCGTAGACGGTTTCCGGCTCGCCGATCTGAACGATGCGGCCCTTGTCGAGGATGGCCACCTTGTCGGACAGCGTCAGCGCTTCTTCCTGGTCGTGGGTAACGAAGATCGTCGTCAGGCCGCTTTCACGCTGGATGCGCAGCAGTTCGACCTGCATCTCCTGGCGAAGGCGGCGATCGAGCGCCGACAGCGGCTCGTCGAGAAGAAGTACGCTCGGCTTGATGACGATGGCGCGGGCCAGTGCGACGCGCTGCTGCTGACCCCCGGACAGTTGCTTGGGCGTGCGGTCGCCGAAGCCGGGAAGACGGACCATCTCAAGAGCCCGATCAACTTCCTTGCGCGCGGCGGCGCCCTTGATGCCTCGACGTTCGAGACCGAAGGCGACGTTCTGGGCGATCGTCATATGCGGGAAAAGTGCGTAGGACTGGAACATCATGCCAATGTTGCGGCCCCAGACAGGGATGTCGGTGACATCGTTGTTGCCGATCCTGACGATACCCTGGTCCGGCTTGATGAAGCCCGCGATGATGCGCAGAAGCGTGGTCTTGCCGGAACCGGATGGGCCGAGAAGGCTGGTGAAGGAGCCTTCGGGAAACTCGGTGGTGATATCCGACAGGACGGGCGTGGTGCCGTAGGTCTTGGCGACGGAATTGACTTTAACGTTTGTCACGAGTGTCTCCAGGCTTGGCGAAACGCGCAAAAATCAGGATGATCGTCATCGAGCCGAGCAGAAGTACGGTCGAGATCGCGTTGATTTCGGGGGTGAAGCCCTTGCGGATCGAGGAGTAGATTTGCACCGGCAGCGTGGTGTAGCCGGGCGTTGCGAGAAAGTAGGAAATCACGAACTGGTCGAGCGAAACCGCGAAGGCAAACAGCGCGGCGCCTAGGATGCTCGGATAGAGCAGCGGCAATGTCACCGAGAAAAAGGCGTGAACCGGTGTGGATCCGAGGCTCATGGCTGCTTCTTCCAGATCGGCACGAATAGTACGGAAGCCGGTCCCGACCACCAGAACCACATAGGGGATTGCGAGTGCGACGTGGCCGATCAGCAGGGCATGCATGCCACGCCCGATGCCGCTCCAGTAAAAAAAGATCAGCATCGCCGTGCCGGTAATCAGCCACGGAATGGCAATCGGCGGCAGTAGCATTAGCTGCAGCAGGCTCCTGCCGCGGAATGTCCGTCGCGACAGCGCCACCGAAGCCATGGTCCCAAGCGCCGTCGCCAGCACTGCCGTGATCGTGGCGATGACGATGCTGTTCAGGCCAGCCGTCAGAAGCACGGTGTTGCTCGACAGAGCCTGATACCATTGCAACGAGAAGCTGAAGGGCAGTTCATAGAGCGGCGATGCGTTGAACCCCATTGCCATCATCACGAGAATGGGCGTGTAGAGGAAGATAAGGATCGCAATGAGATAGATACGGCCAAGCGGTTTCATGATCCTCTCCTCAAGCTACCGTGCCACGGCGCAGAGCGCCGGAGAAGGTTGCGAAAATGGCGAGCACGACGGCCAGAAGCGTAAAGGACAAAGATGCGCCCAGCGRCCAGTTGAAGGCCTGCGTGAACTGGTCTTCGATCACCGTTCCCATGGTGACGCCGACACGTCCGCCCAGGATGCGCGGTTCCATGAAAGAGCCGATCACCGGAATGAAGATCAGAACGGAGCCAGAAATCAGGCCGGGTGCGGCGAGCGGCACCAAAATCTTGAACAAAATGGTCCACCAGCGCGCGCCGAGACTCGATGCAGCCTCAATGATCGCGTCATCGATAGCCACAAGCGCGATGTAGCAAGTCAGGATCATGTAGGGCAGATAGCCGTGAACAAGACCGACCACGATGGCATAGCGCGTATAAAGAAAACCGATCGATCCGGCATCGGGCGCGATCATATGCAGGAGATTGTCAAGGAAGCCGTTTTCCCGGAGTACCATGGTCCACGAAAAGACGCGCACAAGACCGTTGGTCCAGAATGGCAGGAGAATGAGGATCAACAACATCTCACGCGTCTTGCCGAAGGTCGAGCGGACCAAAGCCACAGCCGCCAGGAAACCCAGCACTGCGCAGAACAGCGTCGTCCAGAAACCGATCAGCAGCGACGTGATGCCGATCCCGACCAGATAGGGTTGGTCGATGAACGCGCGGTACTGCTTCAGCGTAAAGACGATCGGGGCCTTGCCCATCGGTGTCGCGGACATGAAGCTGAACACGAGCATGGTCAGCAGCGGCAGGAAAACGGCAAGTGTCAGCCATCCATAGGTCGGCAGCAGCAGTGCCGTCGTCGATATCCATGGGGGGAGCGGGCGCCGGCTGCGCGGACCCGAAGGTCCGCGCTCTGACGCTGAAATCACTCGATCATTCTGCATAGAAGGCTTTCACTTCCTGCCAGATATTGTTGAAGGCTTCACGGCGGTCGTCGGGAATGCCCGAGACAAAGGACGTCGTCTTTAAGTACTCGGTCTTGTGCACCAAACGCGTGAGATCGTCGGCGGGGAGTGCCGAAAGGGCTGCCGAATTCGACGAGGCGGGCGCCCCTATCTTGGTTGCCCACTCGACATAAAATGTCGGATCGATCATCCAGTTGATGAAGGCAAGAGCACCTTCTGGATTCGGCGCCGATGACGGAATCCCGAGACCATCGACCCAACCGACGCCGCCTTCCTTAGGCACTACGAACTGAACCGGAAGTTTGGAAACGCGCTTGGAGCGTACTGAACCGCCCGACCAGAACAGCGACAGGTCGAATTCCTTGGCGGCGAACGACTTGTTCCACTGGTCTTCCGTCGACCACAGCAACTTGACGTTCGGCTTGATGGACTTCAGTGCGGCCGTGACAGCAGCCAGATCCTTGGGATCGTTGATGTCCTGCCCGCTCATCAGCGCGCCGACACCGACATTGATGATGGCGTCGTCGTCCATGGCAACACGACCCTTATAGGCC
>NZ_JBFUAY010000240.1:0-6112 GCF_056406015.1 Rhizobium sp. P1_E1
TTGCGGCCGACCCGTTCCGCCGCCTCGCGGACATTGGCGACGTAACGCTTCAGCACGGCTTTCGACGGGGACGCGACAAAAATGCATTCGGCATGGGCGCCGGCGAAATCCTTGCCGCGGCTGGAGGCGCCGGCCTGGTAGAGCACCGGTGTACGTTGCGGCGAGGGTTCGCTCAAGTGAATGCCGGGCACGTTGAAATGCTTGCCGGAATGGCGGATCGGATGGACTTTTTCCGGATGGGTGAAGATGCTGCTTTCGCGGTCGCGAACGACGGCGCCGTCCTCCCAGCTTCCCTCCCAGAGCTTGTAGCAGACCTCGAGATATTCCTCGGCGAGGTCGTAGCGGTCATCATGCTTCGTCTGCGCCGGCTGGCCGATATTGAGCGCGCCGCTGTTGAGGTAAGAGGTGACAATATTCCAGCCGACACGGCCTTTGGTCAGATGGTCGAGCGTCGAGATGCGGCGGGCGAAGGTATAGGGATGCTCGAAGGAGAGCGACGCCGTCAGGCCGAATCCAAGGTGTTCGGTCTCATAGGCCATGGTGGGGATGAGCTGCAGCGGATCATTGACCGGCACCTGCGCCGAATGGCGAAGTGCGGCGTCGACATTGCCGTGCAGCACATCGTAAACGCCAAGCACGTCGGCGATAAACAGCCCATCAAACTTGCCGCGCTCCAGCGTCTTTGCCAGATGCACCCAATAATCGAGATCCTTGTAGGTCCAGGACTTGTCGCGCGGATGGCGCCAGAGCCCCGGCGACTGGTGTCCAACGCAATTCATGTCGAAGGCGTTCAGCCTGATTTCGCGGGTCATGTCTTTCTTCCTTGGAATTAGGGATTGCTGCGGCCGAGGCCGTAGGTCAGCGCTAAGGCTCCGACGAGCACGGCGCCCTTGACGAAATCCTGGGTGTAATAGGGAGCATTCAGCATGGTGAGACCGTTCAGCAGCACGCCGACGAAGACGGCGCCGGCAATGGCGCCGAGCACGTTTGGACGCCGCAGGTTGAAGACGGCGAAACCGATCAGCGCGGCGGCGACCGAATCCATCAGCAGCGAACCTCCGGAGGAGACATCGCCACGCCCGACGCGGGCGGCGATGACGATGCCGCCCAGCGCCGCCAGCGTGCCAGAAATGACATAGGCGAGCGTCTTCAGTCGAACTGTGGACGCGCCGGCAAGCCGGGTCGCGACTTCGTTGCCGCCTGTCGCAAACAGCAATCGGCCGATGCGGGTGCGTTCAGTGAGAATGAAGAGTGCGACGGCGACCACCGCCATCAGCACCACGGAAACGGGCAGGGTGCCGAGGATGCTGTAGCGGCCGATCAGCAGAAAGGCCGGGTCGTAGGCGCCGGTCGCCTTCGAGCCGTCGGGCAGGGTGAGGCCTGCCGAAATCGATCGGCCGGCGGTCGGGATCAGCTGCAGGCCGGAAAGCAGAAACATCATCGCCAGCGTCGCCAACAGATCAGGCACCTTCAGGCGCACGATGAGGAAGGCGTTGACGAGGCCGATCAGGGCGCCAAAGGTGAGCACCAGCGGTACCGTCGCATAGGCATCAAGATGCCAGACGATCATCGCGTAACTCGCCGCCATCACGCTCGATGCGGCGACCGCGCCGATCGACAGGTCGAAACCGCCGACAGCAAGCGTGACGGTGACGCCGGCGCCGAGAATGGCGACGACGGACACCGCCTGCAGAATGCTCATCAGATTGGCGATATTGATGAAGGCGGGTTGGGCGATGGTGAAGCCGACGACGAGCAGCGCCAGCAGGATGAACACCGCGCCCGCCCGGAGGAAGGCCCCGAGGGCGGCGAGACGGCCGTTATCGGCTTGCGGCGATGCCTTCGGCCGGGCGCTTGCCTGTGGAAGAGTGTCGTCGTCGATCGTCGTCATACGGATATTCCCTGGATGGCGGAGGCAAGAGCGGCCCCGTCTGCAGCAGGCCTCAACACGTGGCGGTCGATGACGAGGATGCGGTCGGCCACCTCATAGGCCTCCTCCGGGTCGGAGGTCGCGATCAGCGTCGCCCTGTCGGTGCGGGCGCGAATTGCCCGGATGATGTCGTGACGGGCGCCGATGTCGACGCCCTGGAAGGGCTCGTCGAGCAGCAGCAGCCGGCTCGGTTCCGCCTCCCAGCGGGCGATCACCGCCTTCTGCTGGTTGCCGCCAGACAGCGACCAGACCGAGGCGAGTGGACCCGCGGCCTTTATGCCGAGACGAGCGATTGCCTGTTCGGCCTCGCGTCGCTCGCGGCCGCCGACCAGGAAACCGTGCGGATACCATTTGCCAAGATGCGGCAGGCTGATCGTTGCCGACAGCGAATGACCCGGCCATGCCGGCGGCATCAGCGAGGAGCGATGCCGGTCTTCGGCCGCCATCGCCACACCTGCGGCGATCGCATCAGCTGGGTTTTTCGGCCGGTACGGCCGACCGTCGAGGAACATCGCGCCGCCGGCAAGCGCCGTCACGCCGAAGATCGCCTGGAGCAGCCGGCTCTTGCCGGCGCCAAGCACACCGGTCACCGCCACCACCTCGCCCTGATGCAATGACAGATCGAAGGGTGCGGCTTCAGAGAGCAGGCTGATATCACGCATCTCGAAAATCGGCGCACCGGTCGCAGGCCGCGCATCCGGCCGGGCCGCATCCAGTCTGCGGCCGATCATCGTCTCGATGGCGGTCGAAAAATCGATCGGCCGCGAGAAGGAGCCGACGACGCGGCCGCCGCGCATGACGAGCGCGCGGTCGGCGATGGCTTCGAGATCGGCGGTACGATGCGAGATATAGAGGATCGCCAGGCCCCGCTTGCGAAGCTTCAGCAGAATATCGAAGAGGCGGCGGCTTTCTTCTCCGGAAAGGCTCGCCGTCGGCTCGTCGAGGATGAGGAGATCGGCGCGGTTGGAAAGCGCTCGGGCGATCGCCACCAGCTGCCGATCGGCGCTGGTGAGGTCACCGAAATCACGGTCGAGCGGCAGGGTGAAGCCGGCGGCATCGAGCATCGCCTGAGCGGCGCGACGGATGCCGGCGCGCGAGACGAAGAAGGGCGTGCTGCGATCGGCGAACCGGTTGAGCAGCAGCGCATCGGCAACCGTCAGGCCGGCGGCGCCGACCAGATCTGTCGACTGATGCATCGTCACGACGCCAGCCTTCGCCGCTTCGGCCGGGCTGCGCGGCGCAAAGGGGCGGCCACCAAGGCTGACCGTGCCGCCATCGGCCGGAAGGACGCCGGAAAGGATCTTCACCAGCGTCGATTTGCCCGCACCGTTTGCACCCATCAGCGCCACGATCTCACCGCGCTCCATCGAAAGATCAGCGCCGGCAAGCGCCCACGTCGACCCGAAACTGCGGGTGATGTTTTCAATGTGAAGAAGCGGCATCAATAGTGTCCGGGGCTGCATTCGAAGCCGGAGTGTGCCCTGTCCGGGCGGTTGAACTCCAGGCACGCCTTTCCCTTGCGAACTGCCCTCGGGAAACAAAGAATCTCCCGCAGCCCGTAAAATCGGATCATTTACTCTACTAAAAACATAGAGATTATATCTAAATAATCCGACGCGTCGCGAGGGCTGTCAGACCTGTCAGACGACGCTTTCGTTTGCTAGAAGGAACGCGACGATGAAATCCCTCGCACGGCTCGCACTGTCTGCCGCCGTCATTCCGTTCATTTTCATTCAAGCCGCAAAAGCCGACGGCCTGTCCGGCGCTCCGGCCCCCTTCGATAAGGGCGGCGTCAAGGTGGCTCTGATCAGCTACATTTCGGCCGGCGATTTCTTCCAGGCCTACCAGGCCGGTGCGGAAGCCCAGGCCAAGGCGCTGGATATAGACCTGCGCGTCTTCCCCGGACGGCAGGACGCCGCCGAGCAGCGCGAGCAGATCCTGCAGGCGATCAATCTCGGCGTCTCCGGCATCGTCATCGACCACGGCCTGCCGGAATCGCTCGGCGACGTCGTGCAGCAGGCGCTCGACAAGGGCATCAAGGTCCTGGCCTTCGACGTCAACCTCAACAACCCCAAAATCCCACAGGTGGAGCAGAGCGATCACGAGCTCGCCTCGCTGGCGCTCGAACAGGTGGTGAAGGACAACGGCAAAGACTTCAACGCCGGTTATGTCTATGTCGCGGGCTTTGCGCCGCTCGACCGCCGCAACGAGGTCTGGGACAAGTTCAAGTCGGAGAATAAGGGCGTGGTCGAAAAGGCCCGTTTCGGCAATGTCAGCGACACGACGGCGACCTCGACCGCCGACCAGGCGAAGGCCGCGCTCACCGCCAATCCCAATATATCGGTTGTTTTTGCCCCCTATGACGAATTCGCCCGCGGTGTGAAGCTCGCGGCCAACGACCTCGGCATAGCAAAGAAGCTGAAGATCTATTCGGCCGACGTCTCGACGGCCGATATCCAGGAAATTACCGAGGAAGGCAGCCCCTGGGTTGCGACCGTCGCGACCAATCCCGCCGTCGTCGGCGCCGTCTCCATCCGCGCCGCCGCCCTTGAGATCGCCGGCCAGACGGTTCCCCATCAGATTACCGTGAAGCCGACGCTTCTGACGCAGGAGAGCCTGCGCGCGGCCGGTGTTAAGACGATCGAGGAACTGGCTGCGAAGATCCCGGCCTTCAGCACGAGCGACGCGGCGACCGCGAGCTGGATTCCGGACAAGCTTTTCTGAGGAGGTCACCCTCGATCCTTCCGGCGGGAGCGTCAAGCTCCCGCCGGATCCCCTTTTGGAGAATTGGAGTTTCGCCCATGAGCCAGTCCAATGTCGTCTTTGCGGTGAGCCGCAATCCGACGCGAGAAGACCTCTTTGCCCGTGCCGAGGAGATCTCTGCCGATCTTTCCAGGCGCGCCGCAGACCTCGACCGCGAAGGCCGCCCGCCGCTTGCCGAGATCATCAAGCTGAAAAATGCCGGGCTGCTCAATGCGCTGCATCCCACGCAAATCGGCGGCGGTGGCCTCGATTGGGTCGACGGGCTGAGGCTGGTGCGCATCCTCGCCCGTGGCGAGAGCTCGATTGGCCAGCTGCTCGGCTACCACTATGTCAACAGCCAGTATATCTATTGGGCCCTTGATGCCGAA
This sequence comes from Rhizobium sp. P1_E1, assembly GCF_056406015.1. Lineage (NCBI taxonomy): Bacteria > Pseudomonadati > Pseudomonadota > Alphaproteobacteria > Hyphomicrobiales > Rhizobiaceae > Rhizobium > Rhizobium sp. P1_E1. The sequence goes on from NZ_JBFUAY010000240.1 coordinate 5,062, forward strand.
CGCGCCCATGCGCTGGGCAGCGATACGGTCGCCAGGAACCTCTATTGGGGTGCGGCCGTCAATCCGCGCGATCCCGGGCTGGTGCTCACCCGCCGCGGCAACGGTTATGTGCTGAACGGGCGCAAGTCCTTCTCCACCGCGGCGCGGGTCTCCGACTATATCAATGCCAATGCCGCGCTCGACGACAAGATCGCCGGCTTCGCCGTGCCGACCAATCGCCCCGGCTACGTCGCCAATGACGACTGGGACAATATCGGCCAGCGCCTCTCCGACAGCGGCAGCGTCGAGTTCCGCGACTTCCCCGTCTACGAGGAGGATTTCGTCGGCGCACCGGCCGCACCTGATGTGGCGCCGCCGGTGCTGTCGACCTTCAACACGCCGTTCATCCAGCTGGTCTTCGTCAATTTTTATCTCGGTACCGCCGAAGGCGCTCTGCAGGCGGCCGTCGATTACGTCAGAACCATCACCCGGCCGTGGATCACGTCAGGCGTCGAGCGGGCGGCGGATGATCCCTATATTCTCGAACGCGTCGGCGAATTCACCGCCGCGCTGAAGGCTTCGGCAGCCCTTGCCGACAGCGCGGCATCAGCCGTGCAGGCAGGTCTTGCCCGCGGCCGCGACGTGACCGCGCGCGAGCGCGGCGAAGCGGCGGCGGAAGCCTATGCCGCCAAGGTCCACGCCACCCATGTCTCGCTCGACATTACCTCGCGCGTCTTCGAGCTGACGGGTGCACGCTCGACGGCCGACAAATACCGCTTCGACCGCTTCTGGCGCAATGTCCGTACGCACACGCTGCACGATCCCGTTTTCTACAAGGCGAAGGAAGTTGGCGAATTCGTGCTGAACGACAGGATACCGGAGGTCAGCCTCTACAGCTGAGGCGACCGACATTCACAAAAGCAAAACCCCACCGCCGGCGCCGGCGGTGGGGTTTTCGTTTGGAAGAGAGGGAGATCTCAGAGCGCGCCGTTCTTCGGCGGCGTCACACCGTTCAGATGGTAGTTGCCGACGACGTGGTATTTCCAGCGCACGGGATCGTGCAGCGTATGGG
>NZ_JBFUAY010000241.1:0-6102 GCF_056406015.1 Rhizobium sp. P1_E1
GCCAAGGTCCTCGACGAAAATTTCTTCATCGAACAGGCCTTGCGCGCGACCACGCTGAAAGGGCTGAGCGATGTCGATTGGGACGTCTACCGCGCCCCCTATCCGGACCGCGACAGCCGGCGCCCGCTGCTGGAATGGCCGCGCGCCATGCCGATCAACGGCGAGCCGGCCGATGTCGTCGCCAGGATCGACGCCTATGACCGCTGGCTTGCTGCCAGTCCCCAAATTCCCAAGCTGCTGCTGACCTTCGACGGGCCTGCCGAAGCGCTATTGATCGGCAGCCAGATGATTTCGTGGTGCCGCGACACCATCGCCGGCCTGGAAATCAGGGGCTGCGGGCCAGCGCGCCACATTGCCCCCGAGGACCAGCCCGAGGCGATTGCCGCCGAAATCAAAGGCTGGATCGATCGGAAGGGGCTCAGAACAGCGCAGCGGAAGGTCGCGTCTCAGGCATAAAAATCAGCGTCTGCGTCACAGTGAATGCGACATGACAGACTGTTGCAATGTTGAGCCGGTTCATGGGTGGGATCAATCAGCCACTGTGAAGGTCCAATGCCACGTTTCGATCGACGCTTTCTTCTTGGCTGGCTTCGCGCGCCGCTGCGCATCGCCTCGATCACGCCATCGGCCCCCCACCTTGCGGGCCTGATGACCAAGGAAATTTCTGCGCTAACCGGGCCGGTTCTCGAACTCGGCCCGGGCACCGGCGTTTTCACCTCGGCCCTTTTGGAACGCGGCATTGCAGAGCGCGATCTGACGCTGGTCGAATACGAACGGGATTTCGCCACGTTGCTTCAAGACCGTTTTCCCGATGCCAGGGTGCTGCGGCTGGACGTGCGAGAGATGTGGAAGACGGCGCTTTCCAGAAGTTTCTTCGGCGGCGTCGTCAGCGGGCTTCCGCTTCTTGCCATGCGGCCGGAGGATGTGCGGGCGCTGCTCGAGGGCTGCTTTTCCAGCCTCAGGCCGCATGGTGCCTTCTATCAATTCACATACGGCCCAAAATGCCCGGTGCCCGTCGAAATCCTCGACTCCCTCGGTCTCGTCTCAAAGAGGATCGGTTGGACCCTGCGCAATATCCCGCCGGCTGCGGTCTATCGCATCAGCCGCAGGTACCAGCCAATGGCCCTGATCGAGCAGCGCCGTGCATGATGATGGATACGATCCTTTGCTACGAGGCGGGCGATCTTGCATTCGATGCGCTACCGCTGCTGCAGGCCTCGCTGAGGTGATAGGGTCTCCTCCTGTAGATCGACGGCCCCGATAGGAATGTGAGATGCGCATATTACTGATCGAGGACGAACCTCAAATGGCCGTGGCCCTCAGGGGCGCACTGACCAGGCACGACATGGTGATGGATCATGTTTCGACCCTATGCGACGCCGAACTGGTGATCGGCGACGGCGCCTACGACGCCGTCCTCCTGGATCGGCAACTGCCCGACGGCGACGGCCTTGAACTCATTCCGAAGATCCGCAATAGGGGGCTGACGCTGCCAATCATCGTCATCACCGCCAAGGGAGAGGTTCCAGACAAGATCACCGGCCTTGAGACCGGCGCCGACGATTACCTCGCCAAGCCCTTCGTCTTCGACGAACTTCTGGCGCGGCTGCGCGCCGTCATGCGCCGCTCAGAAACCTTGCGCCCGGCGCTGATCTCGATCGGCCGGCTTTCGTTCRATCCGACCTATTGCGACATCATCGTCTGCGGCCAGCGTCTGGAAATGCCACGCCGGGAGGCGCTGGTGCTCGAATGCCTGGTGCGCCGGGCCGGTCGCATGGTGCCGCGGCCGGCCTTGATGGAGGCGGTCTTCGGATTCGACGACGAAATCCAGTCGAACGCGCTCGATTCCCATATATCGCGGCTGCGGCGCAAGCTGGCAGCGTCGCAAGCGGGTGTGGTCATCAACGTTATCCGGGGCGTGGGTTATCTCCTGCGTGAAGCATCATGAGCAAACGATGCTCCTATTCGCTGCACAAGCGACTGTTCTGGCGGCTTCTTGCCGTACAGTCGGTCGTGCTCATCCTGGTGATGATCGTGCTGATTTCGGTCGGGAAAATCTTCGACTACAGGTCGACGGAGGGCACGATCGAGATCCTGCGCCACGCCGTCTTCCGCCAGCCCACCGGAGAGTTAAGCCTGAGGGAAACGCAGGATCTGCGACAGCTGCGGAAAGATGCGCCCGATCTCTGGTACACCATTCGCGACATGCAGGGACATGTTTTGACCGAGGGCCGGATTCCGGAAGAATATGCCACCATCGGCAATACGCTCGATCATGTCGGCCAGGCGAGGTTCGGCTCGAATCTCGGCGACCGCGACCGTCCGGCTGTCCGAATGAAGTGGATTACGACGGATGGGGGACAGGTGCAGTTTCTGACAGGCACCGACGGCCCCAACTCGCTCACCTTCATCCTGTACGGCGTTTCGCTGATCCTTGCGAAGCTTGTTATCCCCGTCGTCGCCGTGATGGCGTTGGGTGCGTTGATCGCAACGCCACTCGTCGTGCGAAGGTCGCTGGTTGGGATCGACCAGGCCGCGCTCGAGGCCGATACGATCGATATCGACCAGCGCGGCGGCCGGCTTTCGGCCAACGATATTCCCGAAGAGATCGCGCCGCTGGTGCGCGCCGTCAACCGTGCGCTCGGCCGTCTCGACGAGGGTTACGAGCGGCAGGAACGGTTTCTGACCGACGCCGCCCATGAGCTGCGCACGCCGATCGCCATTCTGAATACGAGAATTGGATCCCTGCCGCACAGTTCGATCAAGACCGACCTGTTGGAAGATGCCGCAAGGCTCGCCGTTCTCACCGAGCAGATGCTCGATCTTCAGCGGCTGAAGCAGGGCAAGGTCCAATTCAGCAAGGTCGATCTCGGCCAACTGGCGAGGAAGGTCATCATCGAGATGGCGCCGCTGGCTTTTGCCGCCGGCTATACGGTGCAGTTCGATGTCGACGGCGCCGGCGAGATCGACGGCGATCCTCTGGCCCTGCAACGCGCCCTGATGAACATCCTGCAGAACGCGATCAACCACGGCGGCAGGAAAGRCATCATCGCGCTGACCGCCGGCTGCAACTGGATCGAGGTCAGCGACGAGGGACCGGGCATTCCCGCCGATATGCGGGATCGGATATTCGAGCCCTTCTTCAAGCGCCATCACGACGRACGCGGCGCCGGACTCGGCCTCAATCTCGTTCGTGACATCCTGCGCATGCACGGCGGCGAGGTGACGATCGACAACCGCAATCCCGGCGCGGTCTGCCGGCTGAGCTTCCCACCGGACAAAACGGCAGGCGTTCATACGCCGCCGCGCCTGGCGACTGCATAATACTAAGGGCTACCGCGTCCTTTGTGGCTCGCGAAAAGACGCGCGGCGCTGTCGTGCGATGGATTAAATCGCGTCTCCGTGACATATAGAGTCGATGAGCGTGCACAGAGATTCGCAACTCGACATGTTTGCCAAGGCATCGCCCGCGATTGCCAAGGTGCGCGGTCCAGTGCGCCGGCAACCTTCCCAACCGACCGCCTACTCTGATGAAGACATGGCGCGGACGCTGGAAGAGAGCGGCAACTATCGCATCTTGAGAAAGCTGGCCGCCCGGCCGGTTGCGTCAGTCAGGCGGCCCGGGTTTTCACAGCTCGGCGTCATTCTCGATACGGAGACCACAGGTCTCAACCACCGCAGCGACGAGATCATCGAAATCGGCGCCGTCGCCTTCACGTTCAACGATGACGGGGCAATCGGCGATATCGTCGGCATTTATGGCGGCCTGCAACAGCCGTCCCGACCGATCCCGCCCGAGATCACCCGGCTGACGGGTATCACCGATGCGATGGTCGAAGGACAGCTCATCGATATCCAATCTCTGAGAGCGCTGATCGAACCGGCGGATCTGATCATTGCCCACAATGCCGGGTTCGACCGGCCGTTCTGCGAGGCCTTCTCGACGATTTTCGCCGGCAAGGCCTGGGCATGCTCGGTTTCGGAGATCGACTGGAGCGCCCGCGGCTTCGAGGGCACGAAACTCGGCTATCTCGTCGGCCAGGCCGGGTATTTCCATGAAGGCCATCGCGCCGTGGACGACTGCCACGCGCTCCYGGAAATCCTCGATCGAGAGCAGCGCGACGGTGAAAGCCCGTTCACCGAGCTCTACCGCGCCAGCCAGCGCTCGCGCATCCGCATCTTTGCCGAACACAGCCCGTTCGAGATGAAGGACCACCTGAAGGCGAGGGGTTATCGCTGGTCTGACGGCAGCGACGGCCGTCTGAAGTCCTGGTGGATAGAAGTCGGCGAAGAGGATCTCGGCGACGAGCTTTCCTATCTGCGTTCGGAAATTTACCGGTGGAAAGAAGCGGAGCCGCCGATCGTGCGGCTGACGGCCTTCGATCGTTTCAAACTCTGACCGCGAAGCGGTTCGGATCCTGATCGGGAAATCGCTACCAGATATGACGATCCATGCAATTGCTGCATAGGTGCAGTGATGCATTGGCGCTGTAATAGTCAGAGGTCTCATATTATATACAACTCATCGAAGCGAACGAAGCGCCAAGGACTGGCAGCTGAGCTTCGAAAGCCCACGAAAGGGGATCATCATGAACGTAGCACGCTCTTTCAATAACTGGCGCAAGTACCGTCAGACGGTCGCTGAACTGGGTCGTATGTCCGCACGCGAACTGGACGACCTCGGCATCGGCCGCAGCGAAATCCGCAACGTCGCCCGCGCCGCCATCGCCCGCTAACGGCAAATTAGACCAAGCATCTTCGAGACTATGCCAGCGCCTGCTTCCTCCCGAGCGGGCGCTTTGCTTTTGTGCGTCCGGCGGATGGAGCAGGGTGATCAAGCCGCCCGCTTTTCGCATAGCGCATAGCTGCATTGCAAAGAGATGCCTATCAACTGAGCAAGAAATAAGTATGATTATTTCTATCGAAGCGATGCACCTCCTCCCGCGTCCCTTCGATATACAGGCGCCCCATCCTCCTCCCAGGGTCGTCTGTGGAATGACAGCACTCCTCCTCCCAGCTGTCGTTCGGTTTTTTTCGAAAGCCTGCCGCACCTCCTCCCGCGGCAGGCTTTTTCGTTCTGGCCCAAGAAAATACCGGCCCGTGCCGAAGCGGCCGCTTGCGATCATCGCTTGATCATGGCGTCATCATCTCCGCAAATTCTCCTGTCTATTCCCAGTTTTCCTTTCGTGCTCTTGCGGGCCTTGCGTCTCCTCAAGCGAGCACCGACAAACCTGTTGACACCAAACTTGTCGTACAACTATGTAACCGGATGGATACCGCCGCAGCGGAACAGGCCGGACAAGACCGACTTCCGCAATAGCGACGACCCCTGGCGACAATGAAGCGGAAGGAAAATTGACATGCAGATCGACGTGAGGCACGCCTCCCATCCAGAGGCCGTGCGTGATTTCGACACGGAGACGCTGCGGCGTCACTTTCTGGTGGAAACCGTCTTCGCGAGCGGCGAGATCCGGCTCACATATTCGCATTACGACCGAATGGTCATCGGCGGCGCGACGCCGCTCGGCCCCGGGCTGACGCTGACGGCGCCGACGGCGATCGGACAGGAAACCTTCCTTGCTGAGCGTGAACTCGGCGCCCTGAACATCGGTGGTGCCGGCCGCATCATCGTCGACGGCACGAATTACGATCTTGCCAAATATGATTGCCTCTATGTCGGCAAGGGTGCCAAGGACGTCAGCTTCGAGAGCGCGGATGCTGCCAATCCGGCAAAGTTCTATCTGGTCTCGACGCCAGCGCATCAAGCCCATCCAACAGTGTTGCTCACCCGCGAAAAGGCCCGTCACCTGACGCCGGGCGAAGCCGCCACAGCCAACAAGCGGTCGATCTACCAGTTCATCCACCCGGAAGTCTGCCAATCCTGCCAACTCACCCTGGGCTTCACCATGATCGAACCGGGCAGCGTCTGGAACACCATGCCGGCCCATACACATGACCGCCGCATGGAAGCCTATCTCTATTTCGATCTCGAAGCGGAACAGCGTGTGTTCCACTTCATGGGCGAGCCGCAGCAGACCCGGCATATGCTTGTCGCCAACGAACAAGCGGTCATCTCGCCGCCCTGGTCGATCCATTCGGGCG
>NZ_JBFUAY010000242.1:0-6091 GCF_056406015.1 Rhizobium sp. P1_E1
TGCGTATCGTCGGCGCCGCTGCAGACGGCGTCCTTCAGCACGATGACACGATAGGCGTGCGTATCGTCGGCGCCGCTGCAGACGGCGTCCTTCAGCACGATGACACGATAGGCGAGATCGATTGCGCCAAGCGTCGTGGCCAGCACGCATACATCCGTTTCGCCGCCCGTTATCACAAGCGTATCGACCTGCTCCGACTGAAGGGTTGGATGCAGGCGGCCGTCAATCCAGGGGGAATAGGTGCGCTTGTCGAAGTGCCTTGCCGGTGGAACCAACGACGCCAGCGATGGGGCGAGATCGATGAATCCGCGCGGAAGATGCTCACCCGTCATCATCCACCATTTCTGGTAATAATCCCGCCATTTCCCCGGCATGTCGTCCGCACGCTCGGGTGGCAGGAAGCGGGTAAAGATCGTTCGCGACGAGTGCCGCCCGGCCAGCTCTTCGATCTGGGGAGAGATCCGTGCCATCCAGGGAACGTGCCACGGCGTGTCTTCGGCAAACATCCGCTGCATATCGACGCAAAGGTGCCGCCACTCCCCGACCTCGCCCATCACATCCTCCACTCGGTCTTCGGGCGTCAACCGCCGCGCGCGGCGAAAGTTCCTGGCGGAAGATCAAAAGCCTCTCAGGCGACAGCACTCTCAGCTGTCCGGAAACTATCAAGGTCGCGAAGAGGAACCGGTTTGGAGAAGAAGTAGCCTTGGAGGTCGGTGCAGCCGAGGGCAGCCAGAAAGTCGCGTTGATATTCGGTTTCGACCCCTTCAGCCGTCGTCGAGATACCGAGGTTGCGGCTAAGCGCGACGATGGCGCCAATGATGGCCGCCCCGTTGGCTTTCGTGCCGAGCTGTGAGACGAACGAACGATCAATCTTGATGCGGTCGATATCGAAGCGTAGCAGATGGCTGAGACATGAAAAGCCGGTTCCGAAATCATCGAGCGAAATCTGAACACCTTGGCTGCGCAGCGACTTCAGCACCGTATAGACGTCCGAGTTATCCTCGATGAGCGAGGACTCGGTGAGCTCGAGCTCGAGCCGGGACGGCGGCAGGCCGCTCTCCTGGAGCACGGCGAATACTTCCTCGGCAAAATTTGGTCTTCTCAACTGGGCGGGAGACACGTTGACCGCAACAAATGTGTTTTCAGGCCATTTGCAGGCGGCTCTACAGGCTTCGCGCAATACCCAGAAACCGAGAGCGTCGATGAGGCCGCCCTCCTCGGCGACAGGGATGAAGCTGGCAGGCGTCAATAGTCCGCGCTGACTGTGACGCCAACGCACGAGAGCCTCCGCGCCCGACGCCGAGTATCCGCCGCCCTCGGCGCGATGTACCGTTTGGTAGTAAACTTCGAGCGATCCGAAGTCCGGCTTGTTCGCAATCGGGTCGGATTGTGGACCGTCAGCGGATGAGGCCGTGCCTTTGGCCAGAACTTCCCGCAATTCGTTCTTGAGTATGTCGCGCGCATTCCTGCCGCCGTCCATGGACGGTGAATAGACGCGCCATTGGCCTCTGCCGCCCATCTTTGCTTCGTACAGCGCGACGTCGGCGTAGCGCATGATGTCATCGGCATTCCGTCCGGCGTCCGGCACGACGGTCACGCCGATCGAGCCGCCGACCCGTGCGACCGCCTCGCCCCTCAGAAGCGGGAAGGGCTTGCCAAGTTCGGCAACGATCGCGTCGCATATTACAGGCAAAACCTGATCATGATCTTTGATGTCCCGAAGAAGCAGGGCGAATTCGTCCCCTCCGAGCCGGGCAAGCGTGTCGCCCGGACGAAGCAGGGAGTGGATCCGCTCCGCAGCCATCCTGATGAGTTCATCGCCGGCGGCATGGCCGAACGTGTCGTTCACGGCCTTGAAGCGGTCGAGATCGAGAAGCGCGACTGCCGAGCGCTCGGCCGAATTCTTCGTCTCGGCCAGGCACTCGTCGAACCTCATCGCGAACAAAGCGCGGTTGGGAAGGCTCGTGAGCACGTCATGCAAGGCAAGCTGTCTTGCATGCAGCTCGCTTTTTCTCAACTCGCCGAGGCTGCTTCGCAGGCGCACCAGCAAAACCGAGAACAGGATCGCGATCACCAGGGCGGCAATCGAAAGCGCCGGCATCAATCGGCCGATCACTCTCGAGCCTGGAAGATCGGGCCGCCATACGATGAAGCCGATCGGTTCGCCATTTGCCGTGGCGTCGATCTGGAAGGCAACCTCGTTTTCGTCTGCATCGGCTGTGCGCGCGAAGCGCGCGCCGTTGAGGCCCTGTTGCCGGCTCAATTCGTCCAGCGCCGCACCATCGATAAACCGCACGACGATCAGGAATTGCCGCATCGTCTGCCGTTGCCCCTCTTCGGGATCGTTGATGGCGACGACGCCGACGATCGTCGGCCGACCTTCCAGCCGCATCAGATTGGCCAACGCAGTGTTGGAGCGTCCTGGGCTCGCAAGGCGGCTTTCCATCGAGGACGGCGTTCTTTCGTTGGAAACCGCGCCTGGTCTCACCCCGAGGCGGGCATCCTGAAGCAGAGGCAAAAAGAGAGGCTTCATCCAGCGATAACGCTTTTCCGTTTGGGCGTCCGCCAGCATCAGCAGTTGAGCCTTCTCGTCGACGACAAAGGCCTGATCGTAGCCGAAGGCGGACATTGCGGTCTGGCTGATCGCACTCCCGGCGGCCGCTGTCAGAACGGCATCGAGGCTGGAGGAACCTCCGCTTGACCGGGCAGCCGGATAAACACGTGTGAGGTAGCCGTTGCCGAACTGGCCGATGACATGGGCGACTTGATCGACCTGTTCCCGCAGGCGGGCATTCACAAGCTGGCGCTGTCGATCAAGGGCGGCAGCATCGCTTTCGGTTCCTGCCCAGAGCGCCGAGAGTACAACAAGTCCGATCGCTCCAAGTCCGCTGACGGCAATCAGAAACAGAATTCTTCCCGAGGCAATCCAGGATTGCTGAAACGTCTTGGAGCTGGAAGGAAGAACGATCTGCAAGCCTAGACCCCTGAACACCACCACACGGGCGCATTGGCCGACGCTAACAAAGAAGCGTTCACGTAGAATTAAAGGCTGCGGCGCACTATGGGGCGAGATCGACTATTCCCCGAGGAGCTCCCGACGATGTTGCGCATATCCATTCAGACTATACTGCGCGGAGCGCTGATGGCGGGCGGGATGGGTATTTTTTTGGCCGCGACCTCGCCGCTTGAGGTGGCCGCGCAAGATCGCATGCCAATGAGAATTGCCGTCGAAGGTGCATTTCCGCCCTTCAACTATCTCGATGCAAATAACAAACTTCAGGGCTTCGACATCGATATTGCCAATGCGCTGTGCGAGGTTGGCAAGTTCGAATGCCAATTTATCATCGAGAAGTGGGACGACATTATCCCCGATCTCGTTGCCGACAAATACGACGCGATCATCTCATCCATGTCGATGAGCCTTGAGCGGCGTCAAAAGGTTGCCTTCACTGAAAAATACTACAACAGCCCGTCTGTGTTCATCGCCCGGAAGGATTCGTCGATCAGCGATGTCAGCCCCGCCGCCCTCAACGATAAAATTCTTGGGGTGACATCGTCGACAGCGCAGGAATCCTATGCCAACCATCTTTATCCGGAAATGAAAAAGAAGGTGTTTCGGTCTTCGCCCGAATTGTACAAGGGGCTGGCGGACGGGAGCGTCGACATTATCCTCGAGGATAAACTCGCCATCTACGACTGGATTGCCAACACCAAGGCAGGAAGCTGCTGCGAGTTCAAAGGACCGGATCTGGTCGACATCACATAMTTCGGTGAGGGTGCCGGCATCGCGCTGCGCCTCGATGACAAGGAGCGTCTTGCGCGCCTGAACGAAGCGTTGAAGAGCATCAAGGCGGACGGGACCTACGACATGATCAACGCAAAATATTTCCCGTTCAGCATCCAGTAGTTCGTCAATCATCGTTGTGCGATGCAGAATGGCCGGCTTTCCGCCGGCCATTCCTATCAGGTAAAATCCTCAGTCGTAGTCCCTAGAGCATTTCCGTTTTTCTTCGAATCACGGAAATGCTCTATCCCTTTGTTTTCTCGCAATTCCGGACGCAAAACCGCTACGCGCTTTTGCTGGAATTGCTCTAGGCGGCTTTCGCGACCTCTCCGTGCGGATCGAGGACATATTTCGTCGCCGCTCCCTGGTCGAAGCTCTCATATCCATTGGCGGCATCGTCGAGCGGAATGACCTTGGCGTTGACGATATCGGCAATTGGCAGCCGGTCGTGGAGGATCGCCTGCATGAGCTGACGATTATATTTGATCACCGGAGTCTGGCCGGTGTGGAAGGACTGCGCCTTGGCCCATCCGAGGCCGAAGCGGAGCGACAGATTGCCGTGTTTGGCGGCGTTGTCGACGGCGCCCGGATCCTCGGTAACGTAGAGGCCGGGAATGCCGATCGAACCCGCGGCACGGGTAATCTCCATCATCTGATTGAGCACGATCGCCGGCTGTTCGCCGCCCGAGTGGCCGCGTGCCTCGAAGCCGACCGCATCGATGGCGCTGTCCACCTCATTGGTGCCGACGACCTGCGCGATCATGTCGCCGAGACGGTCGCTCTTCGACAGGTCGATCGGTTCGAAACCGACCTTCGCCGCATGCGCCAGACGGTCCTTGTTGAAATCACCGATCATCACGACAGCAGCGCCGAGAATGCGAGCCGAAGCCGCAGCCGCAAGGCCGACAGGGCCGGCACCGGCGACATAGACGGTCGAGCCGACCCCAACACCTGCACGCACTGCGCCATGGAAGCCGGTGGGCAGAATGTCGGAGAGCATGGTGAGATCACGGATCTTCGCCATTGCCCTATCCCGATCGGGGATTTTCAGCAGGTTGAAATCTGCGTAGGGAATGGTGACATAGCGCGCCTGTCCGCCGATCCAGCCGCCCATGTCGACATAACCGTAAGCACCGCCGGCGCGGGCCGGGTTTACCGTCAGGCAGACACCGGTATCCTGAGACTTGCAGCAGCGGCATCGGCCGCAGGCGACATTGAAAGGCACCGAGACGATATCGCCGATTTCGAGCATCTCGACGTCGATGCCTTTCTCGATGATCTCGCCAGTGATTTCATGACCGAGGACCAGGCCCGGCATCGCCGTCGTGCGGCCGCGGACCATGTGCTGATCGGAGCCGCAGATATTGGTCGAGATCACCTTCAGAATGACGCCGTGTTCGATGCGGCGGCCATCGGGCGCTTCCAGCTTCGGGTCGTCGATGTCGCGAACTTCGACCTTGCCCGGCCGGAGATAGACGACGCCTCTATTTTTGCTCATGAATTCCTCCCACTTGTTTGAATGCCTCGATCTGCAACCGATGYAGTCGATGGCAACCTTCCCTCCGGCCTGCCTCCTCTGCAGCCCGGTCCACAACACAGGATACCGCCGCATCGGGCGATATTCGAATTTCCAAAAGGGACAGATTGGATGGAGAAGAGGAGTGAACGCCATGGTTTTCGCCTGTCGTTCCGCTCGTGATCGTCTGCCGCAATCCGTCGATTTGCTATGCCAAGAGCTGGTTTCCGGCTCCAGAATCTCCTTTCGATCCATCTCGATATCTTTCCGGATGACTATCCGGCGATTTCCTTGAGGATTTCAGTTCTTCTACCGCTGCGGGGCAGCGCCGGCGTCAGGCCTGCGTCCCAATGGTCCATTTCGCCAGTTTGCGAGATAGCGCCTTGAACACCACAAGCAAACCATGCCTGACGTAAAACAGCGATCAAGAAAACGACATCGGCGCAGCTCAAAGACGACAGTCGGCAAAGTCGCAATAGCGCTGCGTAGCGGAAATAATTGATCCCGCGAATACGGCGGTTTTCCGGATCGTCCCGGAAGATTTGATCGCCGCCTAAAGGCTTTAGGCGCGATGCGGTCGCCGGCTGCGGCTGACGTCGATTGCCGTGTGCCAGAACACGGCGCCGAGGATGATCGCGCCGCCGAAAAAGGTGGCAACGGGCGGCTGCTCGGAAAACAGCAGCCAGACCCAGAAGGGCGTGAGCACGATTTCCATCGTGCCGATCAGCGCCGCTTCCGCCGGCGGCATCCGCTTTGCCCCGGCAAGGAAGAGCACCAGCGCGAGGGAGAAA
>NZ_JBFUAY010000243.1:0-6048 GCF_056406015.1 Rhizobium sp. P1_E1
GATCTGGACAACGTCACTCTTATCTTCATGCCACACGCCGAGCGCCCTAAAATATTCCGGGATGATGGCGTTGATGTTGTCCCGATCAGGCGGGGCGGTTTTTTTTGTGTCGAACAGGCCGCGCAACGTGGCCCGGACCCTTTCAATGAACGAGATCTCCCGCAGCGCAGGATTGAATTCCTCCCGCACTTCAAGATGCAGTTCGCGGACAACACGCTCTGCGATGCTTCTGGATCGAAGCCGTTCAGTCTCCGATTTCGCGTCAAGCAGATCACTGTGGCTGGCATCGTCCGCATCAAGTGATGTTGCGAGGGGCTGGTGGACAATTAACCGGGCCCAGCCCTGGTAGGTGGGCTCCAACCCAAAGATCATAATCGCCGCGGGCGCCATGAACAGAACGGTTATCGCGATGATCATGATCATTCTTCGCCGGACGAGACGGAAGACGGATCCCAGATCCAAGTTGTCCGCCTTGGTCTCCACCTGAAAGCGAGGATCGTAGCGCATCGGCGAGATCGGAAGGTTGCGGTCCGGCGGAACAGTGGAAATCGTCATCGTGCGCCAACCATTGCTTGAGGTTTCGCGGAAACGGTTTCGTAAAGTTTCTCGAGCGACCGCATATAGGCCCTCATGCTGAAATGGTTGAGATAATGTGTGCGCCCCTGGACCGAGAGGCGGATACAGATTTCTGGATCGGACACCAGCTTCGCCAGGGCCGCAGCCAGGGCATCCTGGTCTCCGACCGGGACGAAGATGCCGGTTTCGCCGTCGGTAATGACTTCGTCATGCGCCCCGACACGCGTGGTGACGACGGCGAGACCGTGGGACAGCCCTTCGAGCACGGCCATTGCCAGACCTTCGGCGTGCGAAGGCAGAACCAGTATATCTGCACGCGCACACAGGGCTCGCGCCTCACCGGCGTCAAGCCAGCCGGGCATTTCTACCAGATTCGCAAGCGCCATGGCGTCAGCCTGACGGCGATAATCCTCGACAGGTCCGTCGCCTGCAAGTACAGCCCGCCACTGGAGTTCTTTCATGACCGGGTGGCTCAGCGCCAACAGAAGCTCTCTGACCCCCTTGCGTTCACTCAACCGGCCAAGGAATACGATCAACGGTATCTGACCGACGCGAATATCGTGCGACCCAGGGTCGGGGACGCAATTATGGGCAACGACCGTGCGGCGCTCGTCAACGCCCAGCAGTGTCGTCAGCGTCATGCGATCGCGCTGGCCGAGCGCCACAACGCAATCGGCATTTTGAAACATCCGACGTATGAGCCGTTGTTGGCGCGGCGAGCGTTGCGCAAAGTCGCCGGCATAGTCGTAATCGTGCAGGTGCAATATGTGGCAACACCCGAACAAACGGGCAGCCTCGGTCAGGATCAGTTTTCGGGAGGTGCTGCCGCGGCCGGCGATATGGATATGGTGAATGCGAGCGGGCGCAACAATCCGGTCCTTTGCCATCGTCAGGATGGCGGCGAGCAGGCGTGCGGGTGATGCCACCTTGGACCATCGAGCCCCTCTGGTATCGGTGACGAAATGTTGCGTTCCAGTCTCTTTCGCGGTCTCTGTTATATAGCCGATCAGCCTGCCAATTCCGCCGCCGTTCTCACAGCCGCCCGGAACATAGTGGCGGACGCTAGCCGCGTTCGGTGCTGCCATTCGACTTCTGTCCGTGAGGGCCTCCATCAGCATGACCCGACCACCTCCCGATAAACGGCCGCGGCTTGGGCGCCGACCCGTTCAGGCGAATTCGGTCCTTGTGCCCATTGAATCGCATTGGCACCGAAATTGTTTCTAAGCTCGCCGTTGTCTGCCAATGTCCTGATTGCTGCCGCGAGCTCTTTGGCATCTCCGGGAGGGACCACCATTCCCAGCCCGTTGGGCTGAACGGTGCCTCGCAATTCACCGACATCCGTAACGATGACCGGTTTGCCAAATGCGGCCGCAAGGTTGAGCACACCGCTTTGGGATGCTTCCGTATAGGGAAGCACGACGATGTCGGTGTCCAGGAAAAGCTGGGCGACCTCTGCATCCTCGATGAAACGATTGCGAATATCGTAGCGGCCGGCTTCCCCCATGAGCGGCTGGAAGATAAGCGGATTGTCGCCACGTCCTGCGACCGTGATGCGCAGGTTGGGAAGTACGTCCTTCAGCATCGCCTCGGCCCGGACCAGATGTTCCAGGCCTTTGTAGGCAAAAATCCGTCCGAAGAGCAGGACGCGTATAGTTCCATCCGCTTCGCGCGGCGCCATCTTCTGTCGCCGGGCGAGCTCTGCATAGCGAAGGATGGAGGGATGCGACAGGACATGGACACAGTCCGGCGATTTTGAATATCGATCAACGGCCAGCCGCTTCAGTCCCTCACCGTGGACGACAAGATGTCCGGATTGTTTCACCATCAATTCGGGGGCCCAGCCGGGCAGCGTACGCGTATCGGAGTCGCCGGGATGGATTTCCACGTCATGAACGGTCGTCACAAGCGGGATCGGGCGCCAGAACGGCGCGGCGAGGTTCAGCCAAAGTGTCGAATTGCTGAGGAGATGGATGAGGTTCGGCCGCTCCCGCCGGATCAGACGCGTAAGCTGGTACAGAAACCAGGGATTGGAGACAGAACGGTGTCTCGGCCAGTCCAGAAGGTGCAGATCGACAGCTGGATCGATGGAAGAGGCGAGATGTGCGTAGCGCCGGCGCGGCACGGCAAGCACAACGTCTAGGTGTTGGGCAACGCCGCTGGCAAACGAGATGGTATAGTCTTCGAGTTCGGAAACCAATAGCAGCGCCTTCATTTCGCTGCCTCCGACAAGCCGACGTCCAGACCGAGCCGTGACAGGCCGCGCGCCGAGCGCAAACTATCGCGCGTCCGCCTGAGCAGGTTCGGTTCGCCGGCAAAGAAGAGGCCTTCGACGGCAAGCTTGAACCGGGTGCGTGCATCGGCTCCCTGCAGCTTTGCCGACGCGATGCGATAGGGATAGTGATCCGTCAGATGTAGTCTTGCCGGCAGTTCATGGGCTGAGAGAAAAAGGTTCGTCGCTTCAACGGTATGCTGCCAGTGCGTCATCCGCCTCCTTAGCGTGGTCGCATCCTCGGTCGCGCGATACCAGTTGTTATTGTGGATGCGGTAGAATCCAAGCGAATCCGGCATGGCAATAACGTCCCCCAGAAACGGATAGATCCCCACGAGCCAGGCGTCGGCTGATATGCGGAATTGCTCGGGAATGCTGCCCGCAGCATTCCATGCGCTACGTCGTACCGCGATGGCTGACGTCATCGGAAAAGGCCACCAACCAGCCGATCTCGTGAGCAGCGGCGACAAAGCGCCCGAACACAGGCTTCGAGGGATCGGCTTGGAAGTCGGCGTGCCATCGACAAGCGTTGGCTGCAGTCGGTGATAGACGAGCGATGCTTGAGGGTTTGCGCGGAACGCTGCAGCCGTCGCCGACAGCTTGCTCGGCGCCCACCAATCGTCGGCATCCAGAAAGCAGAGGATCTCGCCCGCGCTTGCGCGCACAGCGGTATTGATTGCGGCGGCCTGTCCTGCGTTTTCCTGAAAGATCACCTTCACACGGCTGTCATACGCGTCCAGAACAGACCGCGACTGGTCGGTAGAGCCGTCATCGACGACGATTATCTCGACGTTGTGCGCGTCCTGGTTCAACACGCTGTCTATCGCCCGCCCGACGAAGCGAGCGTAGTTGTAATTATTGATGAGGACACTGAGGGCTGGCTGCTCCATGACGCGTTCTCAGGCGGATTGCGGCGTTGCACCGCTATACAGCAGCGCAAAGTTGCTTAAGACGTCGTCCTTGGCGCGGCCATCGAGGTTTGGAGCCTCAGGGATGGTGATATCCAAAGTCCTTTGTCGGCCGGACAGCATCTCGCGCAGAGCCGATGAGATCGCCACGCCGAGTAGGGCGCCCGTCGTGTTGCATAGAGAACTAGGATCATGACGCAAAAACATAGAAATCCTAAACCTTCCAGGCTTCGACTGCAGAGAGAGCCTCTGTCAGAATTGTTGCCTCATGCCAGCGGAAACGCGGCTTACCCACCACGCTTCACAAGACGATCGTTGCCACGGTACCGGTGAACCGACATGTGCAACATCTGCTCTTAAGGGCAATCCGGTGACATGAAGACCCGTCTTTTGGCTAAGCACCGGCTGAAGTCTTACGCACACCATAGTCTTTAGGTGGAGCGAAGGTGCATTAGGCGTAGCCCGCCCTTCACTAGGACAGGTTGACTGCGGATGTGGCTGAATGGTTGCTTGGGAGCAGTGCAGCACGAATGCCGACACCTGTTTTTTGATCTGCCGCGATCAACAGTCGCTTGTGTTTCAAGTCAGTCGGGACGGATAATGAGAGTAGATAGCCTCGGAACTGCCAGCGGACCAACCATCAGTTGGCGGGTCATCGAATGCTGGGGCGCCAGCATATCCATTTTTCTTCAGGCAGGCGCCTTTCTGCCACTCATCCTGTCAGATGCGGACGGAACGCTCAGCGAATCTGCCAAATCCATGCTGCGTCTTCCTTGCTTTCCTGTGTATGCATTTACAATCGTGATCCTGATACGCAATTTTCCGCAATTTCTAACGGCGCTCAGGCGAAATCTGATTGTTCCCCTGATCCTTGTCCTGCCGTTTTTGTCTACCCTGTGGTCAATAGCACCTCCAACGACCTTGAGGCGCGCCATCGGCCTTTTGTTTTGTGTACTTCTTTCCTACGTTCTGGCGATACGGTTCACGCCAAGGCAGCTGCTGTTCCTGTTATTTGTGACCCTGGGAACCTGTAGCGTCCTCAGTGTGGTTATCTCCTTGGTGTCACCAGCCCTCGCCAGTATGCCGGATGGTTCTATGCGGGGCGTCTTCATTCACAAGAACGTCCTGGGCTGGTACGCAGCTCTGACGATCCTGGTCGCGACTGCCGTGCTGATAGACGGGACGCTCGGCCTGCGGCGAACCGCGTTCATCGTATTGGCCGCGGGTGTGATTTGCCTTGCAAGCTCCGGATCAATGACCGCGATCATTGCAACGTCGGTGGCCTATTGCCTAATCGGCTTTTATTCCCTCCTGCAAAGAAGCAGCAGCATTGGCCGCGTCGTCATCGTCCTGTTTTTCATTCAGCTGTCTCTCGGCATTCTGATTTCGCTTCACGAATTCCTGGTTCCGGCCCTTGAAGCGCTCGGCAAGGACGCGACTTTGACGGGTCGGGTGCCATTGTGGGAACTGGTTGATCGCGAAATATCCGATMGTTGGTTTCTTGGTTATGGCTACCAGGCTTTCTGGACAACCGCGAACCCGGAAGCGACGCACATGTGGTTAAAGCTCGGATGGCCGGCGCCCCACGCGCATAATGGATACCGCGATATCTTGTTAAGCTTTGGAATAACGGGAATGATTCCGTTTGTTCTGATGCTTCCTCAGGCAATCCGCCGGGGCGCGGTCCTTCACTGTCACGATACGCAGTACGGGTGGCTCTGGCTCAACGTCCTAACAATCATGATTCTGGTGATGAATCTGACCGAGAGTATTTTTTTCGTTCAGAATGATGCCATCTTCATCCTGTTTACCGCAGCCATCATCATGTTTTCGCTGTACGCGCCCGTCGTTTCGCTCAGCCGTTCGCCACCTCGGCAGGCGCCCTCGCGTGGCGTTGCGAGCGGGTTGCAGATATCATGAGGCGGCATTTTGGACTGATCCTGAGCATTTTGCCTGTCATGCTCTATCCGCAGTCCGGCAATCCGGCTCCAGTAGGGACAGAGATAGATGCGCCCGAGCGCTTGCAGATGCTCGTCAGGGAGGCCACTTGCGCGGAAGCTTCCGCGACTTTGTCAGCCAAGTTGGATGGAACTTCTTTAAGCGACATTTTGAGCAGCAGCACCGGGGCGCGGACGATATTTTACGTTTCTCCCGATGGTAAGGACACCTGGAGCGGCCTCCTACCAACCGCAGATGAGCAGAGTGGCGACGGCCCTTTCGCTAGCATCGAAAGAGCCCGTGATGCTGCCCGTGAGAAGGGCGGCACCAACACAATCGCGCTGGGAAAAGGCGATT
>NZ_JBFUAY010000244.1:0-5959 GCF_056406015.1 Rhizobium sp. P1_E1
ACACCGCGCTTGCCGCCGGCAAGACCGTGCCGCTCGGCACCGGCGCCGTCGAGATCGTACTTGATCTCACCGAGCCGGGCGCCGCCTTCGATCTCACCTTCGATCATCCGGATGTCGATCTAGGCGTGAAACTCGATGCCGATGGTCTGGCGATTGTCTTCGACGCCCGCACCGGCAAGACGCCGCCACGTTACCTCGCCACCGGCGCGAAACCGTCGAGCCTGCGCATCTTCCTCGACGCCGGCTCCATCGAGGTCTTCGCTGACAACGGCCGCTGGACGGGGTCCAAACGCATTCCGGGCTTTGCCGCCGCACGTTCGGCAACGCTCACCGGCGCCGTCGCCGAGGCCGGCGTCTGGCAATTGAAACTGTGAGGGAGGACAGACAATGGCATCGGTAGCAATCGACCGGGTTCTGAAGCAATACGGCGCGGCCTCCATTATCCACGGGGTTTCCGCGGATATCGAGGACGGTGAGTTCGTCACGCTCGTCGGGCCGTCCGGCTGCGGCAAGTCCACGCTTCTGCGCATGCTGGCGGGCCTAGAGGATATCAGCGGCGGTGAAATCCGCATCGACGGCCGCGTCGTCAACGACGTCGCGCCGAAGGAGCGCGATATCGCCATGGTGTTCCAGTCCTACGCGCTCTATCCGCACATGACGGTGCGCGAAAATATGGGCTTTGCCCTGAAGCTGCAGGGGCGCGATAAGGCGACAATCGACAAGCTGGTGAGCGAAGCCGCCGGCATTCTCGCACTTGAACCCCTGCTGGAGCGCCTGCCGAAACAGCTTTCCGGCGGCCAGCGCCAGCGCGTCGCCATGGGCCGCGCCATCGTACGCCATCCGAAAGTGTTCCTCTTTGACGAGCCGCTGTCCAACCTCGACGCCAAGCTGCGGGTGACCATGCGCAGCGAGATCAAGGAGCTGCATCAGCGCCTTGGCACGACCATCGTTTACGTCACCCATGACCAGATCGAGGCGATGACCATGGCCGACAAGATCGTCGTCATGCGCGCTGGCCGCATCGAGCAGATCGGCAAGCCGCTTGATCTCTACGACCGCCCAGATAACACCTTCGTCGCCGCCTTCATCGGCTCGCCGTCGATGAACCTCTTCGAGGGTGGCGTCAGCGACGGCGGCTTCCGTATCGAAGGCGGTGTTTCCCTGCCGCTTCCGCCGCAATTGAGCCAAAGCGCGGCGCGCACCTACGGCATTCGCCCGGAAGATCTCGACATTGCGGAGACGGGCATTCCGGCCACCGTGCTGACTGTCGAGCCGACCGGTGCGGAGACCCATCTTTCGGTGCGTATCGGCACGCAGACGGCAACGATCGTACTTCACCGGCGGCTGGATTTAAAACCCGACCAGCAAATCCACCTCGCGCCCAAATCCGAGAAAATCCACCTCTTCTCCGCCGAAGGCAATCGGATAGACTGATCCCCGGCGCCTCCCGCCGAGCCGCGTCCGTCATTTGACGGGCGTGGTTCGGTTCCGGTGCCATCCAGCCTTGCGACGTCTTAGTTTTGAGTGTTCGGCCCTTCAGCTGATCGAATTTGCCAATTGCGCGGCGATCTGTTGCCGCGGCAAGGCCCGTCGCGAGCTCGAGGCATACTGCTTTCGCCTCCGCCTTCATCGACTGCCCCTCATTCGTCACCCCAAGGATCACCTGGCGCTCATCTTCCGGATCACGCTTGCGCACGACGCGACCCGCAGAGTCAAGACGGATAGCTGCGAGAATTCGTCGTGTTGGGGGCCCTCCCCTTCGTCCTTTGACACTCTCGAGGGAGAGGAATGTTTTCGCGGAGGAATATCTTCACGCCAACGGAATTCAAGCATACCGAAATGGAGGATCCGGCGACCTGTCGCTTCGGATAGGTTCTGGGCTTCGAGTCCGGAAACCGATAGGGTCCAATGGTCAGGACGGACGCTTCAAACTCGTTTGGAAAAGCAAAATGGTTCGACCGATCCGTGCGATCGTCATTGCAGTGCTCGTGTTGCTTGTCGCCTTTGCATCGGCCTGGTCGTCGCTCGCGCTTTGGTACCGCTTGCCGTTGCCCGAGGTCGGCAGGCTAGCCAGCGCCATCTTGTTCGGGATTTTTGGCGCCTCCGTCGTCGTGGCGCTCTTTGGCAGGAGACGCCTACGTGCGGTCCTCGCGTTTGCGGCCGCGTTCGTCCTGGTTCTCGTCTGGTGGAGCACAATCGAACCGCAGGCAAATGGCGTGTGGGCTCCGGAGGTCGCACGTCAGGTCACCGGCGAATTCGACGGTGATCTGTTGACGCTGACCAATGTCCGCGATTTCGAGTGGCGCAGCACCACCGACTTCACGGAACGATGGACGACGCGCAGTTACGACCTGAACAAGCTGAAGAGCGTCGACATGTTCATGTCTTACTGGTCAGGTCCGGCCATCGCGCATGTCATCATGAGCTTCGGCTTCGACGACGGCCGCTATCTGGCGTGGTCTATCGAAGTGCGTCGCGTTTCAGGAGGTTCGTTCTCACCGCTGGCGGACCTTTTCAAAAGCAGCCCTCTGGTCATCCTCGCCGCAGACGAAAGGGATGTGATCGGCCTCCGCTCCAATTTTCGCGGTGAGGACGTCCAGATCTACCGCCTGAGGGCTTCGCCGGCGGCTGCGAGGCTTCTTCTGCGCGAGTACGTCTCCGACGCAAACGCGCTTGCGGCCACGCCCGCCTTCTACAATTCGCTGACGACCAACTGCACGACGACCATCATCAAGATGATGCGTGTCGCAGGCGACGCCGTGCCGACGGACTGGCGCCTCATCGTCAACGGATATCTGCCGGAATACGCCTATGACCGTGGCGCGCTGGACACCTCGGTTTCCTTGTCGCAACTTCGGTCGGCCGCACACATCGCTGCAAGGGCGCACGACGACGGTCTTTCGCCGAATTTCTCGCAGGCCATTCGCGTCGGCGTCCCGTCGCCGCAGGGCGCGTTGTGACCTCCGCCGAAGCGTTGAGCAAGCAAAACGGCTAGGGCAGCAACATCATGCCTCCGGAGATTTTGACTAAGATAGGCGCCGCTTTCCGGGCTCAGCGCCATAAGCGTTCCTTTTCGCACAGTATAGCCGGTGGTGGTTTGCCTTTCGTAGAAGTGCGGCGGGTGGCTTATAAGCCCTAGGCACCAAACATGGTTCGCGAGGCAACCTGAGGGTGCCACAGCTTCCCGTGAGAAATGCGCCGCCGCGTTCCCAGCCTCGTCAGGAAAATCGCCGAGCGGCAAGGACAATGCCAACGCCCTCGACCAAATCGCGCCGTTTGTTGAGCACACATTGGCCTAGTCGGCGGCTTGGCAGTCTCTCCGTATGCGACGATAAGAAGGTTCACACGGCGATGTTGAAATCGAAACCGGATAGTAATACCTAATACCAAAGCGGTATTACGAGGTTTCGGCATGACGACGACAGTCACAGCAAAAGGGCAGGTCACCATCCCTAAAGCGGTTCGAGAATTGCTCGGGATTGTTCCCGGAAGCGAGGTCGATTTTCATCGGACCGCAGATGGCAGTGTGGTACTGACGAGAGCTGACAGGAAGCAGCCCACCAGCCGCTTTCAAAAGCTTCGGGGACACGCCGGAGAGGGGCTCAATACCGACGCGATCATGGCGCTCACCCGTGGTGACGTGTGACGCTCATCGACACGAATGTCCTGCTCGATCTCGTGACCAATGACGGAACTTGGGCTGACTGGTCGATTGAGCAGCTCGAAGCGGCCAATCTCGCCGGCCCGCTGCTGATCAACGATGTCGTTTATGCCGAACTTGCGGTCCGCTATGAGCGCATCGAGGAACTGGACGCGTTCATCGACGAGGCGGGACTGGTCGTCGCGCCGTTTCCGCGGGCGGCGCTGTTTCTTGCCGGAAAGGCCTTCACGCGGTATCGCCGGGCCGGTGGCTCTCGGACGGGTGTCTTACCGGATTTCTTCATCGGCGCGCATGCTGCGGTTCAGCAGTTTCCGCTGTTAACGCGAGACGTTGGTCGGTACCGGTCGTACTTCCCAACTGTCGCGTTGATCTCGCCGGCTCAGTGATTTCACCGCGGGGGAGGGGCAAGATCGCAGCCTTGGCACCTTGGCCAGCCCTTGAATTTTCAAGAACGGGGTCGATGGTTCGAATATCATCAAGGCGATCATCTAGAACGCCATTCGATGATGGTCAGAAGCGCGAGTGCTCATTGGACGATCCTTGGGACACTTCATGCCGATGACCTCGGCACAAGCCGCCCCCGCATGACAACCAGTTCGGCATCGCGCTTGCCCGTTATCATTGCGACCATGGCGTTGATCATCTCGTCGGTGGGCTGTTCGTAACTGGTCAGTTCGTAGGCCGGAGCCCCGCCGAGTTCGATGTTGTCGAAGCCGACGACTGCCAAGTCTTGCGGAACTCTTAGACCGAATTCGCTCCGGGCGACATCCATCGCTCCCAGCGCCAATATGTCATTTTCACACATCAATACATCGATGCGCGACGCGGGCGAAGTTGCACTCAAATAAGTACGTGCCGCTTCGGCGCCGGCCTGGGCGCTGTATCTTTCCGCGGCCAATTCTGTGACGCCTTCGACACCTTTCCGTCGCCAGAAATTTGCATAATGATGGCGCCTGCCCAGCGCCGTCGACAGGGTTCTCGCCCCCGTCATAAAGCCGGGACAGCGATAGCCCTTGTCGAAGAGGTAATCGACGATCTCGCTGAGAGCGAGTTCTGCATCGCAGGCAATCGCGGGAACGCCGGGAATTTGGCTGTCTCTCGCAAGAACGAACATCGGCGGGAAACCTGGGCCGAGCCGTCGATCGCCCAGTGTTTCCTCGCGAAAGGCGGTCCCGAACAGGATAACGGCGTCGAATTGTCGTTGGTCGGCGTTGATCAACGCGTGAACGTGATCGAAATGGCGGTTGATGTTGATCAATACGGTCAACAGCCCCTCCGCCTGCAGGCGCTCGGTCAACATCTCCAGAACCGGAAGCTTGTGCGGATTGGCGAAGTCGTCGACGAAGACGGCCACCTGGTGGGTGGTGTTCGTCGCAAGACTGCGGGCAAGCAGGTTAGGCGAATAGTTCAGAACCTCGGCCGCCTGAAGCACTTTTTGTCTGCTTGCGTCCGTAATCGACGCACCGGGCGTGAACGCACGAATGACGGTCCATTTCGACACGCCGGCGGCTTCCGCCACCTCTTTCGCCGTCGCCCGTTTGCGCATGGCCGTCTCCTCCTGATTGGAATGAATATTCCACAAAAAAATAAAAATGGAATGGATGCTTGATTTTTGTCGACAATAAAGTAGTTTTATCGAGCTTGCTACCGGGTGCAAGTGGAGTTGCAACCGGTAGCATTGGGAGAGTTCGCGTAGTGCGGACTGTTTTTGGGAGGGTAAAATGAAATTCGGTTTGAAATCGCTTCTCGCGAGCGCGGCCGTTGCTGGTGCGCTCATATGCTCTTCGGCAATCGCCAATGCCGCTGACATTCGCATCGTCGCCGTCACCCACGGCCAGGCCAATGATCCTTTCTGGTCCGTCGTCAAGAACGGGGTCAACGCAGCGGCGAAGGACATGGGTATTAGCGTCGATTATCGCGCTCCGGAAACTTTCGACATGGTGTCGATGGGGCAGCTCATCGATGCTGCCGTCAATCAGAAGCCCGACGGGCTCATCGTCTCCATTCCAGACGCCTCGGCACTCGGTCCATCCATCAAGAAGGCCGTCGCCGCCGGTATCCCGGTTATTTCCATCAATTCCGGTTCCGACGTTTCAAAGGAGCTGGGAGCGCTGCTGCATGTCGGCCAGGACGAATATACCGCCGGCAAAGCCGCCGGTGGGAAACTGCATGAGCTGGGYGGCAAGGAAGGCCTGTGCGTGAACCAGGAGGTCGGCAATGTTTCGCTCGATCTGCGCTGCAAGGGCTTTGCCGACGGCTTCGGCGGCAAGGTCACGGTTCTACCGGTCAGCAACGATC
>NZ_JBFUAY010000245.1:0-5921 GCF_056406015.1 Rhizobium sp. P1_E1
GCAGGGGGCTGAGAAATCAAAGTGTCATCGACCTGCTGGTGTCGACGACTGCGAACACGTTCTTTCTGCCCAGCCCAATGTACTTCCTTCAAGCGAACCCGATGCAAGGAATGTTTCCAATCAACGGTCCAGCATGGTCGATGTTCTGGGAACTGTTGGTGAATATAGTCTTCGCCCTGTGGCTTTTTCGGCTCTCTATCCGCGCCCTCTGCGGAGTTGCATTGGTCTCGGCTGCATTTTTGGTTTTTGTCGGTCTTCAATACGGTATGTTGAATATTGGCTGGGAGTGGCCCTCCGCGGTAGGTGGCCTGCCAAGGGTGATGTTTTCATTTACCGCAGGGGTCGTGATAAGCCGTCTATTCGGCGGCATGCCCGCTTGGAGGAAGGGCTGGGCCGCCATTGTGCCATGCCTTCTTCTGATGATTTGCATTGCGGCGCCGGTTCCTGTCGTGCTGCGGCCTTACTACGACCTGATGTTCGCGATGGCCTTGGCGCCGCTCATCGTAATGCTTGGCCTCTTTTTGGAGATGCCTGCAAAAGCAGAGGCGTTGGCAACATGGATTGGGTATATCTCCTACCCAATCTACATCCTACATCGAGGCGCGATCGGGGTTTTCAAGCCGGTTGCGGCGTCGATTGGATTGAATAGCCCTATCGCATTCTCAGTGTTTCTCAGCGCGGTCGTTTGTTTCGCTTATGTGACCGCTCGTCTCGTTGACAAAACGATGGCTACGCGGACCCGTCGAGCTCGATAACTTTGCGTCGGCTTTCCCAGGTGTACGCATTAAATACATGGGGTGCGCTGGGAATAGTCGGTCAACCGCTCGTCTTGCGGCAAACCGCTTCGACGAGTTTATGTCATCGATCAACGGCGGGCGGGCGGCTTCGTGGCGGCGCGGCGCTGCAGCGCGAAACGGGCGGCCGAACAGTTGATGTCGGGAACGAGATCGTAGGTCTGCTGGTAGAGGCTTTGCGCCAGCGTGTTGTTGCCGCGGGTTTCCGAGGCGAGGGCTGCGAGTGCCGTACGCTTGTAGGCCTCGACGATCGGCTCGGCGGCCTTTGCCAGCGCCGCGTCGTCAGACGGTTCGGCTGCAAGTGAAAGGGCGGCATAGGTTGCGTCGCCATCCCTGCCGACGCGGCCGCCGACAGCGCCGTTAAAGCTTTGCTCGGTAACCTGGCGCATGCGTCGGGCATTCTTGATGCATGTCGGAATGCGGCCGGCTTCCGCATTGATGCGCTCTGCCGTCGGGCCACTTTCCGCGCTGCCGCTGTCGGACAGGATCACGTAGCCGATGATGCCGACGATGGCGAGATAGACGACACCCATGCCGGCCAGGAAGGCCGGCTGCTTGAGCAGCGACTTTTTCGGCTTGTCGTCACTTGCCTTGGAGGCCTCCTTCTTCGGAGCCTCCTTGGCGGCGGCTTTGACAACGAACTGGAATTCGACGTCCTTGCCGAGACGGAAGCTGTCGCCGGCCTTCAGCGAGGCCGTCTGCAACAATGCTTCGCCGCGCAGCATGATCGGGTTCAGCCCCATGCGGCGAATGATGAAGCCGCCGTCGCTCTGCCGCTCCGCCCGCTTCAAGCGCACCGGCCGGCGCCGGGTGATCGAGATTTCCGAGATCAAGGGCCTGAACAATGACGGCCAGTATATCGTCGAAAGCATCTACAAGCTCGAGGGCGACGGACATTCCAATCCCGATGGCGCACTGCTGTGGACCGGTGTCGTGCCAAGCTTTGCCGCCGATGCGGTCGAAGAGCTGCAAGGGGCGGAGCGCCCCGAATGGGTCGGTGCCGCCACGCTGCATACAGCTTGAAAAACGATCGAAACCCGCCTCTATCAGACGCTATCCTTTTCAGCGCTCGCCGCCATATGGGTAAGATCGTCCCAGAGGCTTTCGGCAAAGCTGCGCAGCGCCGTAAGCTCGAAGCTGTCATCGCCGGTGCGGACGATCTGCACCGAGAGATGACCGACCATCGTCATTACAGAATGGCCTTCCGGAAAGACGGAAGGATCGAGATCGACGGCAGTTCCCTTTGAAAGAAGCGCCCGCGAAGAGCGGCCGGAAACGCCGATACGCACGCGCCCGTGGCTCTGGTCCATGACGTAGGCCTTTCCCGCAAGCGCTGCGGCGAGAGTATCGAGGCTGGCCGGGACAAGCGGCTCGTCGCCGGCGACGAACCATTGCCGGAAGCCCGCCTTGCGGATCGAACTCTCAGCAAAGCCCGCCTTCACCAATTCCGCGGCGAGCGCGGATGGCTCGATGGCGCCCAGCACATGCAGGAGATGGCCCTCCGGCAGGGCTGCCAGCCGGATGCCTGCCTCCGAGATGCCGTTATAGACCGTTCCGGCCAGAACCGGTTTATGTTGCGGAAGATCACGCATGGAGCTTCTCGTTTTCAGGATCGATGAAGACGGGATGGCAGAGCACCGCATCGGTGAATTCATTGCGCAAGCCGTTCCAGACCGTCACCTTTTCACCGATGCGTTCCGGCCCGCGCCTGACGAGCGCCAGGCCGATCGTATGGCCGAGCCCCGGCGAAAAGGCGCTTGATGTCACGTAGCCCTGGTCGTTTTCGAGCGTCGCCGCAACGCCGTCGGCAAGAATATGCGAGCCGGTGCGAAAGCCGGTCGCCGGATTAATCGGCTTGACACCGACGAGGCGCGGCCGCTCGGGGTCCTGCAGCCCTTCGCGGGCCAGCATTGCCCTGCCGATGAAATCCGGCTTGGTTGATGAAACCATACGGCCGAAACCGAGATCGCCTGGCGTCACCGTGCCGTTGATTTCGGCATGAGTGACATGACCCTTTTCGATGCGCATGACGCCGAGCGCTTCGGCGCCATAGGCGCAGATGCCATGTTTCTCGCCCGCCGCCATGATCGCGTCGGCAACGCCTTCGCCATAGCCGGCCGGTACGGCCAGCTCGTAGGCGAGTTCGCCGGAGAAGGAGATCCGGAAGAGCCGGCCCTCGAGCCCGCCGCCGAAGAGCGAGACCTTGCGGGCAGTCATGAAGGGAAAGGCCGCATCCGATATGTCCCCGTCGACGATCTCGGAGAGGATGGCGCGCGACTTCGGCCCGGCGACGGCCATCTGCGCCCATTGATCCGTCGAGGAGGCGAAGCAGACGTCGAGTTCCGGCCAGAGCGTCTGGGCACATAATTCGAGATGGGTCAGCACACCAGCGGCAAGTGCGGTCGTCGTGGTCATGAAGAAATGGTCGTCACTGAACCGGCTGGTGGTGCCGTCATCGTAGATGAAGCCGTCCTCACGCAGCATGATGCCGTAACGCGCCTTGCCGACGGCGAGCTTGGCGAAGCCGTTGCAATAGATGCGATCGAGGAAGGTCGCGGCATCCCTACCGAAGATTTCGATCTTGCCGAGGGTCGAGACGTCGCAGAGGCCGGCATTCTTCCGGATATTCAGCACCTCGCGGTCGACGCTTTCGCGCCATGTCGTCTCGCCGGGGCGCGGGAACCAGGAGGAACGGTACCACAGGCCGGTTTCGACGAAGACCGCACCGTTCTTCTCAGCCCAGCCATGCAGCGGCGATTTGCGCGCCGGCTGGAAATGTTTGCCGCGCGACGCCCCGGTCAGGGCGCCGAAGGAAACCGGCGTATAGAAGGGCCGGAAGGTCGTCGTTCCCACCTCGGCGGGCGACACGCCGCGCGCCTCGGCAAGAATGCCGATGGCGTTGATGTTGGAAAGCTTGCCTTGGTCGGTCGCCATGCCGCTTGTGGTGTAACGCTTGGCGAGTTCGACATGGCCGTAGCCTTCGCGGACGGCGAGACCCAAATCCTTGAGATGCACGTCGTTCTGATAATCGACGAAAGCCTTGCCCTTCGAACCCTTCACCGACCAGAGCGGCTTTGCCTGTGCAGCCGTCTCGGACGCCGGTGCAAAGGCCGGCTCCGCCGCTGCGAAACCGATCGCCTTCAACGCAGCAGCCGCCTTTGCGGCGCCATCCCCGAGGCAGGTTGCGGTTTGCRCCATACCGGCAGCCGAGCCGGCAACGGTCAGACCTCCCTGCTGGACAGGCGCCAGAAACGCCGAGGCCTCGTTCGACCATTGCGGTTTCGCACCGCGATGGCAGGCAAGGTGGATGATCGGGCTCCAGCCGCCCGACATGGCAAGCGCATCCGCTTCGATCCGACGGGTGCCGCCTGCTGCCTCGACGCTGACGCCGCGCAGGCGCTTGCCGCCAAACGCATCGATGACCCTGGCACCCTTCAGCACTTCGGCGCGGCCCTGCCAGCTGGCGGCCGCATCCCCGCGGCTGTCGACGATCGCCGCGACCGCGAGGCCGGCGGCCTCGAGATCTGCAGCGGTGCGATATCCGGCATCGTTGGTGGTGAAGATGACAGTGCTTCTGCCGGGCGCGACCGCCTGCCGGTTAAGATAGCTGCGCATGGCGCCTGCCATCATCACACCGGGAATATCATTGCCGCCGAAGACGAGCGGACGCTCCTCGGCGCCGGTCGCAAGGATCGCCTGGCGGGCGACGATGCGCCACAACCGTTCGACAGGACGATCCGGATCAGGCATCACCACATGCTTCTGCACCCGTTCAACCGCGCCGAAGACATTGTCGTCGTACCAGCCGAACACCGTCATGCGCGGCAGGCGGCGCACATTCGAAAGTCCCTCCAGCTCGGCAAGCAGCTCGCCGAGAAGCGCGTCCGCCGGCTTGCCGTCGACAGAACCGCTGTCGGAAAGCAGGCTGCCGCCGAGTTCGGCTCCCTCATCGGCAAGGATGACTCGCGCGCCGGCGCGGCCGGCGGTCAGCGCTGCGGCAAGACCGGCAGGGCCGGCGCCGATCACCAGCACATCGCAATGCGCCCAGCATTTCTCGTAGCTATCGGGATCGGCCTCGTAGGAGGCCCTGCCGAGGCCCGCCGCTTTGCGGATCACCGGCTCGTAGAGCTTTTCCCAGAGGGCCGCCGGCCACATGAAGGTCTTGTAGTAAAAACCGGCGCTGAGGAAGGGCGACAGCAGCCCGTTGACCGCGCCGACATCGAAGCCGAGCGAGGGCCAGCGGTTCTGGCTCTTTGCCGTCAGCCCCTGGTAAAGCTCGATCATCGTCGCGCGCGTATTCGGTTCGGTGCGCCCGCCGCTGCCTGTCGTCACCAGCGCGTTCGGTTCGGCGGCCCCCGCCGTCAGGATGCCGCGCGGGCGGTGATATTTGAAGCTGCGGCCGACGAGCTGGACGCCGTTGGCAAGCAGCGCCGAGGCGAGCGTGTCGCCCGGATGGCCTTCGAGCGGTCTGCCGTCGAAGGTGAAGCCGAGTGTTGTGGCGCTCTCGATCCGGCCGCCGGAGGAAAGACGGAAGCTCGTCATGCCGGTTCTCCGCCGAGCTTGGAAAGGGCGGCATCCCTGACGCCGTGGACCGCATGGGTGACGGTATCGCGTTCGACGATCAGCCAGCGGCGGCATCCGGAGGAGTGGTGCCAGTATTCGCTGTGCCGGCCCCTCGGATTGTCACGCAGATAGACATAATCGAACCAGGYCTCCGCACCGGCATCCGGCGCCGGCCTGATAAGCCCGGCATCGCCGCGGATCGAAAATTCCTCCTTGGGTCGGGAGCCGCAATGGGGACAGGAAATCAGGCTTGCCATCGTCGAAAGTCCTCAGTGCAGATTGGGCTGGGCGCCGACGCCCTTTTCGTCGATCGGGTAGCCGCGCGCGAAGCGGTCGAGCCGGAAGGCGCGGGCGGTCTGATGCGGCGCATTGCGGGCAATCAGATGGGCGTAACAGAAGCCGGAGGCGGGCGTGGCCTTGAAGCCGCCATAACACCAGCCGGTGTTGAGATAGAGATTGTCGATATGGGTGCGGTCGATGATCGGCGAGCCGTCCATGCTCATATCCATGACGCCACCCCAGGAGCGCAGATACCGCACGCGCGACAAGGAAGGGATCATCGCC
>NZ_JBFUAY010000246.1:0-5883 GCF_056406015.1 Rhizobium sp. P1_E1
CCGGATCGGTGCTCCGCTCGATATGGCGACAGAAGTCGGCCCGCTTGCCACCAAGCGCCAGCAGGACAAGATCGGCGCCCTCGTCGCCAAGTCGATTGAAAGCGGCGCCCGCCTCGTCACGGGCGGAAGCAAGATCGACGGCGACGGCTATTATTTCGCGCCGACGATTCTCGATTGCGACGATGTCGCCTCGCCGTCCCTGATCGAGGAATTCTTCGGACCGGTCCTGTCCGTCGTGTCGTTCGAGACGGAGGCCGAGGCGCTGCGGCTCGCCAACGATACCCGTTATGGCCTGGCTTCCGGCGTCTTCACCCAGAACCTCACCCGGGCGCACCGGCTGATGAAGGGGCTCCGTGCCGGGATCGTCTGGGTCAACACCTACCGCGTGGTATCACCGATCGCGCCGTTCGGCGGTTTCGGCCTGTCTGGCCATGGCAGGGAAGGCGGCATGGCCGCGGCGCTCGACTATACCCGCACCAAGACGATCTGGCTCAGGACATCGGACGATCCGATCCCCGATCCCTTCGTGATGAGGTAGCGCCGATGTTTTACGAGATCCGCACCTATCGGCTGAAGAACGGCACGATCCCGCAATATCTCAAGGTCGTCGAGGAGGAGGGGATCGAGATCCAGAAGAGCCATCTCGGCACGCTCGTCGGTTACTTCTTTTCGGAGATCGGGACGATCAACGAGATCGTCCACATCTGGGCCTTTGCGAGCCTGGACGATCGGGAGGCGAGGCGCCAGAGGCTTTTGGCCGATCCCCGGTGGCAGGCCTTCCTGCCCAAAATCCGCGATCTCATCGAGGTGGCGGAAAACAAGATTATGAAGCCAGCCAGCTTTTCTCCCAGGAGCGAGGCGCACTGACGGCATAAGGCATACAGGACAAACCAGAACAAGGATAAGGGAACATGAAAACAACATTTGCTTTCGCGGCGGTTGCCGCATTCGTGGCTGTGTCCGGACCGGCGCACGCCGACAACATGGTCTTCTCGAGCTGGGGAGGAACGACCCAGGACGCGCAGAAGGCCGCATGGGCCAGCCCATTCACCGAGAAGACCGGCATCACCGTCGTACAGGACGGGCCGACGGATTACGGCAAGCTCAAGGCGATGGTCGAGGCTGGCCAGGTCACCTGGGACGTTGTCGACGTCGAAGGCGACTATGCCGCTCAGGCCGGCAAGAATGGCCAGCTCGAGAAGCTCGATTTCTCCGTCATCGATAAATCCAAGCTCGATCCGCGCTTTGTAACCGATTATTCGGTCGGCAGCTTCTATTATTCCTTCGTGATCGGCTGCAATGCCGATGCCGTCAGCGCCTGCCCAAAGACCTGGGCGGATCTGTTCGACACGACGAAGTTTCCGGGAAAGCGCACATTCTACAAGTGGTCGGCTCCTGGCGTGATCGAAGCGGCGTTGCTTGCCGACGGCGTGGCTGCCGACAAGCTCTATCCACTTGATCTCGACCGCGCCTTCAAGAAGCTCGATACGATCAAATCGGACATCGTCTGGTGGTCGGGCGGCGCACAGTCGCAGCAGCTTCTGGCGTCCGCCGAGGCTCCCTTCGGCAGTGTCTGGAATGGCCGCATGACCGCGCTTGCGGCGAGCGGTATCAAGACCGAGACCTCATGGGAACAGAACATCACCGCTGCGGATTCGCTCGTCGTGCCAAAGGGTTCGCCGAACGCGGAAGCCGCGATGAAGTTCATTGCAATGGCGACCTCGGCCGAACCGCAGGCCGCCCTTGCAAAGGCCACCGGATATGCACCAATCAATGTTGACTCGGCCAAGCTGATGGATCCGGAGACGGCCAAGACCCTGCCGGATCAGCAGACGGCAAGCCAGGTGAATGCCGACATGAACTATTGGGCTGATAATCGCGATGCCATCGGCGAGAAATGGTACGCATGGCAGGCGAAATAGCCTGAAACTTGAGATGATCAGGCACGGCGAATGTTCGCCGTGCCTCCCGCAGCGTCGGTGCCCGTTTGTTGGACCTCGGCGCCTGTGGAAATTGGCGGGTGGGAAGGACTGTCATGTCGACATATAGCGATGCCTCCGGCGCAATCATGCCCCTGCCAAAGGCGCGCAGGGCAACGGGTTTTGGCGGAGTCGTTCCGGCTCTCGCCTTCGTGGCGATCTTTTTCATCGCGCCGGTGGCGGTGCTCTTGTTGCGCAGCGTGCTGGAACCTGTTCCGGGCTTTGGAAACTATGCCCAGCTGATCGGGTCCGCGACCTATCTGAAGATTTTCGCCAACACCTTCATCGTCTCCGGTCTCGTCACGGTGATTTCGCTGCTGATCGGATTTCCCGTCGCCTGGGCACTGGCGATCATGCCCGGCCGCCTGACGTCGGTGATCTTTGCGATCCTGCTCCTGTCGATGTGG
Organism: Rhizobium sp. P1_E1; assembly: GCF_056406015.1. Taxonomy (NCBI): domain Bacteria; kingdom Pseudomonadati; phylum Pseudomonadota; class Alphaproteobacteria; order Hyphomicrobiales; family Rhizobiaceae; genus Rhizobium; species Rhizobium sp. P1_E1. The sequence continues at coordinate 2,387 of NZ_JBFUAY010000246.1, forward strand.
ACCAACCTGCTTGCCCGCACCTATGCCTGGATGGTGCTTTTGCAGCGGACGGGGCTCATCAACAAGATGCTGATCGGAATGGGGCTGATCGACAAGCCCTTGGCGCTCGTCAACAACCTGACCGGGGTGACGATCGGCATGACCTATATCATGCTGCCCTTCATCATCCTGCCGCTCTACGGCGTGATCAAGAAGATCGACCCGTCGACCCTGCAGGCGGCAGCACTTTGCGGCGCCAACCGGTGGCAGTGCCTGACCCGTGTCCTGCTGCCCTTGGCCATGCCTGGCATGGCGGCCGGTGCCCTCATGGTCTTCGTCATGTCGCTTGGTTATTTCGTCACGCCATCGCTTCTCGGCGGCACTGCGAACATGATGCTCGCAGAGTTGATCGCACAATTCGTGCAGTCGTTGGTCAACTGGGGCATGGGAGGTGCTGCGGCGCTGGTTCTCCTCGTGGTGACCCTGTCGCTCTATGCCGTGCAGCTGCGCTTCGTCGGCAACCAGAACCCGGGAGGGCGTTGATATGTTGCTCAATTTCGACCGCCTCGGCTGGTGGAAATACATGCTGCTGACGATAACGGTTCTGACTGCGGCCTTTCTGCTGCTGCCGATCGTCTTTATCGCCGCCCTGTCCTTCGGCTCCTCGCAGTGGCTGATCTTTCCGCCGCCCGGCTGGACGTTTCAATGGTACAGCGAGCTCTTTGCCGATCCGCGCTGGCTGGAATCGGCCTGGACGAGCTTCAAGATCGCGGTCATCGTGACGATCCTGTCGGTGCTGCTCGGGCTCGTGACCTCCTTCGGGCTGGTGCGCGGTTCGTTCCTGTTCCGCGATGCGCTGAAAGCGCTGTTCCTGACGCCGATGATCCTTCCCGTCGTGGTTCTTGCAGTCGCCCTTTATGCCTTCTTTCTAAGGATCGGCCTTGGCGGCACGTTGGTAGGCTTTGTCATCTCGCACCTCGTTCTCGCGCTGCCCTTCTCGATCCTGTCCATCTCAAGTGCGCTGGAGGGCTTCGACAAGTCGATCGAGGACGCGGCGGTTCTTTGCGGGGCCTCGCCTCTGGAAGCAAAGATCAGGGTGACCCTGCCTGCGATCAGCCATGGGCTGTTTTCGGCGGCCGTCTTCTCGTTCCTGACATCCTGGGATGAGGTGGTGGTGGCGATCTTCATGTCCAGCCCGACGCTGCAGACGCTGCCGGTAAAAGTGTGGGCGACGCTGCGGCAAGATCTGACCCCGGTTGTCGCTGCGGCGTCGACCCTTCTCATCCTTTTGACGATCATCTTGATGGCGCTGGTTGCCGTCGTGCGTAAGGTACTGAAACAATGAGAGAACCATTCCTTCAGATCCGCGGAATACGCAAGGAATACGGCCCGGTGGTTGCCGTCCACGACGTCAATCTCGACGTTCGGCGCGGGGAGTTCCTGACCTTTCTCGGACCGTCCGGATCCGGGAAAAGCACGACCCTCTACATCCTGGCCGGTTTTGAAACTCCGACGAAAGGCGACATCACGCTGGAGGGCAAGACCCTGCTCGCCACGCCGTCGCACAAGCGCAACATCGGCATGGTGTTCCAGCGCTACACCCTGTTTCCGCACCTGACGGTGGGCGAAAACATCGCATTCCCGCTGAAGGTCAGGCGCAAGTCCAAGGCCGAGGTCGACAGCAAGGTGAAGGAGATGCTGCGCCTCGTCAGGCTCGAAGGCTTCGAGGATCGCAAGCCCGCACAAATGTCCGGCGGCCAGCAGCAGCGTGTCGCCCTTGCCAGAGCCCTAGCCTATGATCCGCCGGTGCTTCTGATGGACGAGCCGCTGTCGGCGCTCGACAAGAAGCTGCGCGAGGAAATCCAGCATGAGATACGCCGGATCCATCAGCAGACCGAAGTGACGATCCTTTATGTCACGCACGACCAGGAGGAGGCGTTGCGGCTCTCCGACCGCATCGCCGTCTTTTCCAAGGGCGTCATCGACCAGATCGGCACGGGGCCGGAACTCTACGCCAATCCGCGGACCCGCTTCGTTGCCGAATTCATCGGCGACAGCGACTTCATTTCATGCGACCTGCTGTCATCCTCCGATGGGCAGGCCACCATTTCGCTTGGCGGCGGGAGCGTCTTCAACCATATTCCGGTGCATGGAAAAGGAACCTCCGGGACGAGGGCAGCCCTGATGCTGAGGCCTGAACGCATTCGATTGTCGCGCGCCCAAGCGGCGGGAGCGGGCCTTGCCGCAACAGTTAGCGACATTACCTTTCTCGGCAACAATATTCATGTCTCCACCGAGACGGCAACAGGCGAGGCGCTGGCRGTTCGCCTGCCGTTCGGTCATGAGGCTATCGCGGGGCTCAGCCGCGGAGATATAGTCCATCTGGATTTCGATCCCGGTGCCGCTCACGTGTTCTGTTGAAAGTTGTCATATGAAGCTCAATGATCCCTCGCTGTTCCGTCAGGCATGCCCCATTGCCGATCGCTGGATCGAAGCGGAAGGCCGCAAGGCGGCGACGATCCGCAATCCGGCGACAGGCGAACCGCTGGGGGTGGTCCCYGATCTCGGTGCCGCGGAAACGGAGGACGCCATCCGCGCCGCCGTCATTGCCCAGAAGCTTTGGGCGAAGAAGACCGCCGGGGAGCGCGCCGCCGTTCTGAAGGCTTGGCATCGGCTGATGATCGAAAACCGCGACGATCTGGCGATGATCCTGACGCTGGAACAGGGAAAACCCCTGGCCGAGGCCAAGGGGGAGATCACCTATGGTGCGAGCTTCATCGAATGGTTCGCCGAAGAGGCGAGACGCATCAACGGCGAGACCATCCCGGGACATCAGGCCGACAAGCGGATCCTCGTCCTGCGCCAGCCGGCAGGCGTAGTGGCGGCGATCACGCCCTGGAATTTTCCGAACGCGATGATCACCCGCAAGATTGGCCCTGCGCTTGCCGCCGGCTGTGCCGTCGTTCTCAAGCCGGCGCTGCAGACGCCATTCTCCGCCATCGCCATCGCCGTTCTCGGTGAGCGTGCCGGCCTGCCGCCGGGGCTTCTCAACATCGTTACGGGTGACGCAGCGGCAATTGGCGGGGCGCTGACGGCAAGCCGTGACGTTCGGGTTCTGACATTCACGGGCTCCACCCGGACGGGCGAGCTGCTTTACCGGCAATGTGCGCCGACAATCAAAAAGCTCGGCCTCGAGCTTGGCGGCAATGCRCCCTTCATCGTGTTCGASGATGCSGAYCTSGACGCYGCCGTCGAAGGCGCGCTCATCGCCAAGTTCCGCAACAACGGCCAGACCTGCGTCTGCGCTAATCGGCTTTATGTCCAGGACGGCGTCTACGAGGCGTTTGCCGCCAAGCTTGCCGCGGCGGTTTCGGGCTTGAAGGTCGGCAATGGTCTCGACCGTGACGTCGTGCTTGGCCCGCTCATCGACGACAACGCCGTCGCCAAGGTCGAAAGCCATATCAGCGACGCCGTTGCAAAGGGGGCCGCGATCGTCTTAGGCGGCAAGCGCCACGCGC
>NZ_JBFUAY010000247.1:0-5861 GCF_056406015.1 Rhizobium sp. P1_E1
GCTTTCATGTCCACCCCAGCTTACGCCCAGTTTGAAGAGCTTGAGGTGATCGGCGAAGGCGCGGATATCGACGCCCTCGCGGAAGATGAACGAAAACAGGCCCGAGGTGCCGTTGAGCCCGGCGGGCAGACGGTTGGCGAGCCCCGGATGGCAGACCGTCTCCACCACGTCGAGCTTCTGCAGGCGCCTGGCGATTTCAAGCGCCGATGTCTCGTGGGCTTTCATGCGCAGCGGTAGCGTGCGCAGGCCGCGGATCAGGAGCCAGGCGTCGAACGGCGAAAGCTTGCCGCCGAGATAAGGATAGGCCTCGGCCTTGACGCGCGCAATCATCGCCTTCGAGCCAGCGATGACGCCCGCCACCACATCGCTGTGGCCACCGAGATATTTCGAGGCCGAATGAATGACGAGGTCGACGCCGAGCGTCAGCGGCCGCTGGAAGAACGGGCTTGCCCAGCTGTTGTCGATCATCGAGACGACGCCGTGTTGTCTGGCAAGCGCTGCGAGCGCACCGACATCATGCGCTTCCATCACCCAACTCGTCGGGCTTTCCATGTAGAAGAGCTTGGCGCCGGGGAGCGCCTGGGCGATCGCTTCCTCGTCGCGCCCGTCGACATAGGTCACCTCGATCTTCATCCGCTTCAGGATCGTGCCGAACAGGCGGAAGGCATCGGGATAGACATGTTTGACGGCAACGATGCGGTCGCCCGGCTCGACGAAGCTCAGCACCGCCGACGAGATCGCCGCCATGCCGCTGGCAAAACCCAGCGCATCCTCGGCACCTTCGAGCTTGGCGAGCATTTCCTCGAAGGCGCGCACTGTCGGGTTCAGGCCGCGCGTATAGATCGGCCGCACCTTCTCGCCGCGATAGGAGGCGATCATGTCGTCATAATCGGAAAAGGTGAAAAGCGAGGTCTGGAAAATCGGCGGCACGACGGCGTCTGCGAAGTTGCCTTCGTCATGAGCCGTGATGAGGGAAGCAAGATCGAACGGTTCTGCGCCGTTGCTCATTTGGACATTTCCTTGATGTCTTCCTCGACGATATCGAGAATTTTCAATGTTTCCGCGCGCGCCGCCTCGGGATCCCCGGCAGCGATCGCGTCGAAAAGCGTGCGGTGAAAGGGAAAGGACCGGCGGGCGAAATCCTGCCGGTCGAACGGATGCTCCCAGAAGCGCTCGAAGGTCTCGCGCATCTGCTCGAGAAGCTGGCGAAACAGCGGATTGTGGGTGGCGTCGTAGACAGCGAGGTGAAAGGCCAGATCCTCCGGGCCGGAGGTGCCTTTCTCGATATGCACCCGCTCCATCTCGTTCAACTTTTCCTCGATGACGACGAGATCCGTGTTCGTACGCCGCCGCGCCGCGACCATGCCGGCCTCGCATTCGATGCCACGGCGAACCTCCAGCGTCTGCAGCAGCACGTCGCGCAGATGAACCGTGTCGAGCGACAGCGGCATGTGAATCGTCGCCCTGGAAACCGGCTTCAGCAGATAGGTGCCGCTGCCCTTGCGCGTCTCGATGACGCCGAGCGCCTGGAAGTGGCGGATCGCCTCGCGGATGGTCGAGCGGCCGACGGCAAGGGCTGCCATCAGCTCGCGCTCGGCCGGCAGCCGGTCACCCGCCTTCAACCTGGCTTCCTCGACATAATCCGCCAGCGCATCAGTCACCTGACGCGCGCGGTCCATGGCCGGAAGCGGCCGGATCACCGGCCTGTCGCTGCTATTTGCCTTCATGGTTCCCCATTTTTCTTCTCAGGCAGCCGACCTTGGAATTGGTCTGACATCTTAGCATTTCTCAAAGAGCGAAAGACGTCAAGTCGCCTTCGCTGTTCGTCGTGCTGGTTTTGCTCGCCAGCCAGGCCAAGTCGTGGGGATGGCCGTAGTCGGGACATTATGTTCGCTTCAGTGGCGCTATTCCGGCCAAGACAGTCGTCGCCACGCGCGAGGCGTTGGTCTGAACTTCCCAACGGGGGGTTCATGCCCACGCCGCTACGATCCATACCGAGGCGACCAATTCAACCCTGGACGGATCACCAAGACCCGCGAGTGCTTCTCGCAATTTGGGCTAGACTGCCGCCTTGATCGAGGGGGTCTCGCGAGCGATTTTGCCAAGCGGGCCGATGCTCAACAGCACTCGCGTCATCGCATCAACGTCACCGCTCGTAACCGCTTCGTCGTGAGGCGCGATGACGATGTCTTTGAACCCGGCGGACGTAAGAACAGTGCGGACGTATTCGGCGTCTGAAAAGCTAAAGGGGGTTCCGCGTTGGCAATAGATGCCCCGCCGAGATACCTGCGCTCGATCTCAGCAAGGTAGGCGGGTCTGTAAAATGATCCTGTAACCTGTACTCGATGTCGGACGTTTCGTAGCCGTCCAATCCCATGGCCGTTGGAAGTAGTTGGCGAGCGTCCGCGCGGCGAAGCGACCGAGTACTGACTACCCCAGGTCAGGGTGCCGTGCTATTGTGGATCGAAATTCCGAGGTGAGGCTATGCGCCGGCTGTTTGCATCGGTAGCGTTGTTTTTATCGGCGACAGTGGCGGCCGCGGGTGATCCCTTGTTCGATGCCGTTTCAGCGGGAGACGCCCTCGCCGTCGAGCAGTCCCTTACCGCGGGTGCCGATGTCGACAGCCGCACTCGCGACCAGTCAACGCCACTTATCAATGCAGCCCTCGCAAATCAGATCGCCATCGTTGAGCTGCTGATCGGCAAGCATGCCGACGTCATGGCTCGGAACTCTGGCGGCTTCACTGSGCTTCATGCAGCTGCGTATTCGGGAAGCGTACCCATCAGCAAACTGCTCCTCGACCACGGAGCAATTCTCGACGATGCGTCCAATAAAGCGGGTGTTACCCCGCTCATGGTTGCGGGTGAAGAGAACCACGTCGCTCTTGCTGATTTCTTGTTGGCTAAGGGAGCTGATGTGGGCCACGTAGAGGTTCACGGCTACGCGCCAATCGCGAGAGCCATCTGGAAGGGCAATTTCGATATCGTCCGGCTGTTCAAGCAGCATGGCGTGACGTGTCCTCCGCTCAGCGTCCTCGGCGAGGAGGAATTTTACGCGAAGTGCATGGAAATTCACGAATGAACAGGAGGCGAAGATGCACTCTGGAAGCAGAACACAATGCACTGGTCGCTATTTGGTGATGATCGGTCTCGCTGTCGCATCGGCTGTCGGTGGATCGCAGGCAGTGGCCAACGACTCAGTAAATACGGGGTACTTTGGCGGTGTCGCTATCATGGGGTACGACACGGTCGCCTATTTTACCGAAGGCAAAGCGACGAAAGGTTCGGATAAAATCTCCTACGAATGGATGGGGACGCCCTGGCATTTCGCCAATAACAAACACCGCGAGATGTTTATGAGCGAACCGCTTAAATACGCGCCTCAGTACGGCGGCTATTGTGCGGGCGAGGTGAGCGGCGGGTCTGTCACGGTCAACATCGATCCTGAAGCCTTCAAGATCGTCGAGGGCAAGCTTTATCTGATGTATGACAAGGCGGACGCGGAGGGGTTTGCCGCCCATCCGGCGGACACCGTGGCCAAGGCCGATGCCAAATGGCCGAAGGTCGCTGCCGATCTCGAACTGGATCAGTATCACTGACCGCGAACGGCTTCTATTCGGCAGCCGAAAAATAGAAGACCTTGGACGAGTTCACGTAAGTGTAGCCGGTTTCGTCGGTCGGCGTTGCATGTCTGTAGACCGGACCGCAATCGGGCTGGCCAAATGCGTTTTCGCTCTGCTCGCAAAGGAGGTCGCCTTTGACAGAAACCGTCTCGGTCATCATCTGGGTTGCCGAGCGGAAGGCAGCTTTGCCGTCCATTTGGACCTGCATGATCGCAAGGCTTTCGGTGGGCTCGGTTTTTCCCCGCAGAAGTTTGCCCATGACGATGGCCGCGATCTCGGCACCCTTCAGGCGATATTGCTCGTCCCCGTGGAAGCCGAACGGCCACTCTGGCAGGCCGGCCTCGCGCAGCGCGTCTAGAATAAATGCCAAATCCTCTTCCCGGAAATCGCCATTGAGGAGCCGCCACGCCGCCAGGCAATCGCGCCCCCCGAGAAGGCGTCCTGCCTCGGCCACGGTGGCACGAGCCTCATCGATGCGACCGACACGGACATAGGCCATGGCGAGTGCGGTAACAAACTCGCCGTTGCCTTGAGAGCCGTAGCCAGCGCGCTTGAAACTGTCTATCGCCCTGCCGTAGTCGTGCTGCAGATAGAAAACCATGCCAGCTGTGTATCGGTCGATGGCGGAGGGGTTCGGGTCGTACCTGAGCGCCGTCTCGACAGCCGCGGCGGCGTCGGCGTGATTGCCCCAGACCAATTGAACATATGCGACCGCCATATGGGCTTCGGCATTGGCGGCACCAAGCGACACGGCCTTTTGTGCCGAGGCGATTGCCTGCTCATAACGTCGGTCTACAGCCTGCATGATGGCGAGGACCGCGTAGGGTGACGGAAGTGCGGGGTCGAGGGCAAGGGCGCGACTTGCCTTCTCGTAGGCTCTTTTTCGCGCCAGCGCACTCTGGAGAACGTCGTCATATGTGCTGCGCCAGACAAAGGACGTCGCATGCGCATCGGCCGCGAATGCTTCGGCAAAGCCGCCGTCCAGTGCCTCCGCCTTGTCAAACAGCGCCAATGCCTCGAGCATCCGGGAACGGCGTCCTGTACGGGCCGCCTGCTCGGCACGCAGATAATAATCATATGCCTCGAGATTAGTGGTCGGAGGACGGGCGATGCGCTCGGTCTCGCTTCGAGTCAGTTTCAGACCGAGCGCATCGGCAATCTGTCTGCCCATCGCGTCCTGCACGGCAAACACCTCCGCCGCGCTGCGGTCAAATCGATTGGCCCACAGATGGTCGCCGCTCGAGGTATCGATCAGTTGCGCGTTGACGCGGATCAGATCGCCGCTCCGCTGCACGCTGCCCTCAACGACGAAGCGCACGCCGAGGTCACGTCGTATTTCGTCCAGGACGTGGGGCTTGCCTTTGTACGTAAACACGGAATTCTGGGAGATGACGTCAAGGTTCGAAAGCCTGGCGAGATCGGTAATTAGGTCGTCGGTAATGCCATCGGCGAAATAATCCTGGGATTGATCTTCACTCAAGTTGGCGAAGGGTAGCACCGCGATCGATGGGCGGTGCGTATAAGGCCATTGCCATACGATGACCGCCGCTGTGATCGCGATCAATAGCGCTGTGAGCGCTAATAGCGTCATACCTCGCCACCATGCACGCGGGGCAAAGACGACCTTGCCAGTCTTGGCTGGGTCAATCAGAACGCGATAGACGCGAACCGGGTCGGCTATGTTCTTCAGCCGCTGCTCGCCGAGAGCCACGAAGCCAACATCGACCTTATGCGCAACCTGGTCGAACGCGGTGCCGGATATGAAAATTCCGCCAGGCTTTGCAATCCCCTGTAGGCGGGCAGCTATGTTGACGCCGTCGCCATAGATGTCGTCGCCTTCAACGATGATGTCACCAAGATTGACACCGATGCGAAACCGAATGCGTTGTTCGTCCGAGACCCCCTGGTCTCTGCTGGACATCCTCCGCTGGATTATGGCCGCGCATTGGACTGCATCCACGACGCTGGCGAATTCGACGAGTGCGCCATCGCCCATGAGCTTGATGATCCGGCCATGGTATTCCTCAATGGTGGAATCGATCAGCTCCCGGCGGCAGGCTTTCAGCCGTTCCAACGTTCCGGCCTCGTCCGCGCCCATGAGGCGGCTATAGCCGACCACGTCAGCGGAAAGTATCGCGGCGAGACGTCTCTCCATTGCTCTGCCCACCCTTTCGATCCAGGGAGCTGGGCATCTTACCACGGCCGAGGGCGCGCAGGCACCGCAGCCTCGGTCTTTTAC
>NZ_JBFUAY010000248.1:0-5811 GCF_056406015.1 Rhizobium sp. P1_E1
TCGTCAGGGCAGAGGCGATTGGCGACGGGCATACCTCCCGGTACGTCCGAGCCGATCGCCTTTGATCCTGGCGGAAAGATGCCCGGCCCTTCGGGTTGGCTGAAACGGGCCGGCTGATCGACCGGCCGGCTTGGCCGTAGAACTGGGCTACGACGCGCGCCGGCCGGTCGACCATCCGACTCCGTTTGAGCCAACAGAATGTTTCAATCTAACCCGGAAAGGCTCTAGTCCTGAATGCCAGCCGCGCTCCCTGGCTTGAGCTTGACCTCGATGACCGGGACCACGATCTGAGGTCGACGCACCGGCAGGACGAATGTCAGTTGATCTTCGCCGACGGGGAACTGCGTGTTCGCCCACAGCGTATTGGCGGATGGGCGCAACCAGGTGACCTCGCTGCCATCATGCAGGAATTGCGCATATTCGATCTTGCCTGCCAGCGCATCGAAATGCAGATGGCGATAAGGCCAGTTGAAGAGGTGGATGTAGAGACGATCGCCATTCTGGGTCAGGCGGCAGTCGGCCGGAGCGGTGAAGTCGGACTGGGTGCAGCCGACGATGCTGCGCTGGTGCAGTGCCATCCACTCCTCATAAGCGGCAAGGGCTGCAATCGCGCGGTGGTCGAGCGTGCCGCGCGCCGTCGGCCCGACATTCATCAGCAGATTGCCGCCCATGGCAACGGTGCCGACCAGCATCTGCACCAGTTGTTCCGTGCTCTTCCAGGTGTCCTCGTCGCGGTGATAGCCCCAGGAACCGCTGAGCGTGTGGCAGGCTTCCCAGACAACGCGTCTGCCATCGCGGAGCGGACGGGCGCGCGGCATATATTGCTCCGGCGTGACGATGTCGGGCTGCAGGCCGGCGAGATCGAGCCGGTTGTTGATGATGATGTCGGGGGCGAGTTCGCGCACCAGACGCACGAGTTTCTCGCTTTCCCAATCCTGATGGCCCTTTCCGACCAGCTCCCCGAGCTTCCATTGCGGATAGCTGAAATCGAACCACAGGATGTCGATCTGGCCGAACTCAGTCAGCAACTCGCGGACCTGCTCGCGCATGAAGGCGGCATAGCGCTGCATGTCCCGGCCTTCGTTGATTTTCAGCGCATCGGGATGGTTGCGTTGCGGATGGCGCGGATCGACGGTGAAGTCGGGATGATGCCAATCGATCAGCGAATAGTAGAATCCGATCCTCAGGCCCTCTGCGCGGAAGGCGTCGACGAACGGACCCAGGAGATCTCGTCCATAAGGCGTGTTGGTCACTTTGAAGTCGGTCGCCTTGGTATCCCAGAGGCAGAAGCCTTCATGGTGCTTGGTGGTCAGCACGACATATTTCATGCCGGCAGCCTTTGCACGTCTGGCCCATTCACTGGGGTCGTAGAGATCGGGATCGAAATGGTCGAAATATTTCTGGTAGTCGGCGTCGTTCAGTTCTTCGCGGCTCTTGACCCATTCATGGCGTGCCGGCAGTGCATAAAGCCCCCAGTGCACGAACATGCCGAACCGGTCGTGAACGAACCAGGCCTTCTTCTCCTCAGGCAGGGCCAGTGACTGCAGATTGTTGATATCCATCGGATATTCCTCCTGTTCCAAACTTTGAGAGTTGGAGCACGATGTCGTCCGAAAACCGCTCACACTTTTCGGCATCATGCTCCGGGGAGTTCAGGTTGTTTCGCGGATAATAAGCTCGGGCACGATGACGATGCCGTGCTGACGGTTTCTGGTGGCGATGCGGCTGAGCAGCAGACGCACGGCTTCCTCCCCCATTTCGCGTTTTTGCACCCGCAAGGTGGTGAGTGCCGGAGACAGCAGTTCGGCAGTCGGAATATCGTCGAAACCGATCAGGGCGATTTGCCCGGGGATCGAAATGCCGGCGGCCCGGCAGGCCTTCATCGCGCCGATCGCATTGAGGTCGTTGTAGCAGACAAGGGCATCGACGCCGGGCGCCTCCGCCAGCAATTGCGCGGCCGCCGTTTGGCCGCCCGCCGCGGTCGGATCGCAATAAACGATGCCTTGCGCCTTGAGCCCGTGGGCCGCCAGGGTCTTGCGAAAGCCGACAAGACGGCTCTTGCCGCCAAACGAACTGCGCGGCCCGGCGATAATCGCGATCCTGCGGCGCCCGCGCTCGACCAGATGGTCGATGGCACGCGACGCTCCCGTCTCGTAGTCGGTGACAATCGTCCCGGCGACCTCGTTGGGCGCCTCGCGATTGATGAGCACCACCGCACGGTGGGGCGCAAGCGCCTTATGCAGCGCGGCATCCGGCAGCCGCGGGCTGCAGACGATGATTCCGTCGACCCGGTGCCGCAGCAGCGTTTCGATGAGTTCTTCCTCTCGCTTGCTGTTCTCGACGACATTGGACAGAAGCAGGTTGTAGCCGGCAGCGCTTGCCGCATCCTCGGCTCCCCTGATGACTTCGGGAAAGAACGGATTGGTGATGTCGGGAACGAGAAGGCCGATGGCCTTCGATCGATCGGACCGCAATCCGCGCGCAAAGGGATTGGGCCGGTAATTGAGTTCGCTCGCCGCTAAAATAATCCGTTGACTTGTCTCCGCACTGGCTCCGCCCCGATCGTTGAGCACGCGCGATACCGTCATCGGCGACACCCCTGCGGCGCGGGCGACATCGGCGATGGTAATTTTGGGTTCTGGCTCTTTAGGGCGGCTCAACTGGATTGTCTCTTCAGAAGGGGCAGGAATTTACGATAACGATAACTAACATAATTTCCGGGAAAGCCAAGGCTGCTCTGACAAAGTATAAGGTGTCGAGAATCTCTTTGACAAGATTTAACGGTAACGATAACGTTCGAGAAAGAGGAGAATACGTTAACGATAACCTAGAGCAGAATATCGGGAGGAAAGAATGCAACACGTCAGAATCTTAAGACGGCAGGTTGTCTCGACCGTTGCCGCGGCGATCCTCATGGGTGCCGGCTGGGCCGGTGCCGCATTCGGCTTTGAGGAGTCGCCGGAACTGAAGGCGCTGGTCGATGCCGGCAAGCTGCCGCCGGTCGAAAAGCGCTTGCCCAAGGAGCCGCTGGTGCTCACTCCGCTTGAATCGATCGGTACCTATGGCGGCACCTGGCGCACGGCCACCTTTGGCGGTGGTGACAGCGAGATCGAGCGCTCGATCGGCTATACGAGACTGGTCCGCTGGAATCCGGAATGGACCGAGGTGATCCCCGATATCGCCAAGAGCGTCGAGGTCAATGACAATGCCACCGAATATACGTTCACATTGCGTGAAGGCACGCGCTGGTCGGACGGGGAGCCCTTTACCGCGGACGATCTGGTGTGGTGGAACGAGAACGTGCTGCGCAACACCAAGATCACGCCTGCAGCACCCGACTGGCTGACCGCCGGCGGAGAGACCGTCAAGGTCGAAAAGCTTGCCGACGACAAGGTCGTCTTCAAATTTGCCGCGCCGAACGGCCTGTTCCTGATGAACATGGCCACCGTGCGCGGCTCCGATATTCTGGCGGCCGCACCGGCCCACTACCTCAAGCAATTCCACAAGGATTTCAATCCCGATGGCGTCGACGCCCTGGTGAAGGCAGCCGGCGCAACCGACTGGGTCCAGCTCTTCAACAACAAGATCGGCTTTCCCGGCCGCTGGCGCGATCTCGGTCGTCCAACGCTTGATGCCTGGGTGTTGACCGCGCCCTATAATGGCACCACCCAGGTCGTCGCTGAACGCAATCCTTACTATGCCAAGGTGGATACCGCAGGAAACCAGCTGCCTTACTTCGATCGGATCACCATCGATGTGATGCAGGATACCCAGGCGATCATCCTGAAGGCGATCAGCGGCGAAATCGACATGCAGAACCGCTTCATCGAGACGACGGACGCCCGTACGGTGATCGTGCAGAACCAGGAGAAAGGCGGCTACGGCCTGTTCATCGCCCGGCCGGCCTGGTCGAACGCCCTGCTGATCACCCTCAACCAGACCCACAAGAATCCGGCCTTGCGCGCTGTCTTTTCCAACAAGGATTTCCGCATCGGCCTTAGCTACGCCATCAACCGCGAAGAGCTCAACCAGCTGATCTATGCCGGACAGGCCAAGCCTTATCAGGCAGCACCGCGTGAAGGCACCGCGCTCTACGACGAGAAGATGGCGACCCAGTATCTGGAGTATAATGTCGATCTCGCCAATCAGTATCTCGATAAGGCCGGCCTTACCAAACATGACGCCGAAGGCTATCGCCTCGGCCAGGACGGCAAGCGGATTACCTTTGCGATCGACGCCTTGACCGGAAGCCCGATCCAGGTGGACGCCCTCGAGATGATCCAGCGCTACTGGCGAGCCGTCGGCATCGACATGCAACCCCGCCCGGCCGAACGTTCGCTGATCTTCTCCCGCCTGCAGAACAATGAGAATGACGGCCTTGGATGGGTTGGTGGCGGTGGCTATGACTTCCTCGGCCTGCTCGATCCCAAATGGTATTTCCCGCACGAATATGAATCGAGCTTCGCGACGGCCTGGGGCCTCTATTACCAGAACCCCAAGGATCCGAACGCGCAAGAACCGAGCCCCGCTGCCAAGAAGCAGATGGATCTGTACCGGCAGGTGCAGGAAGCGCCGACGCTCGARAAGCAGTTGACCGCGATGAAGGAGCTGCTTGCGATTACCCGTGACGAATTCTACGTCATCGGCACCAACCTGGAGCCGGACCGCGTCGGCATCGTCAAGACCAATATGCGCAATGTCCCGAAGGTCATTCCCAGCACATCGTTCTACATGACACCGGGACCGGCCAAACCGGAGACCTTCTACTACCAACAGTAACGGCACGCGACCGACAGGGATGGCGTCCGCGGGCGCCACCCCATCAACACCAGCCCAGTCCCAATCATCCAATCCGATCGGCGGTTGCCGATTGAAGGAGCTTGACATGGCCGGCTTCATCATCAGACGTCTGCTTTACATGATCCCGATGATGTTCGCGATCTCCGTCGTGACCTTCATCATCATCCAGCTGCCGCCCGGCGACTTCCTGACGGCGATGACCGCGCGCCTGGCCTCCCAGAACGAAACGATCGATCCCGGCGTCATTGCCGGCCTGCGTGAACGCTACGGCCTCGATCAGCCCTGGGCGGTCCAATACTGGAAATGGATCAGCGGCATCCTGCTGCGCGGCGATTTCGGCCAGTCCCTCGATTGGAACAAGCCGGTCAGCGAACTGATCTGGGCTCGCATGGGCCTGACGATGGTGGTCTCGGTCACCACGCTACTCTTCGTCTGGGCGGTGGCCTTTCCGATCGGCATCTATTCGGCCGTACGGCAATATTCGGTGGGAGATTACTTCGCCACCTTCTTCGGCTTTCTCGGCCTTGCCATCCCGAATTTCCTGCTGGCGCTGGTGCTGATGTATGTTTCGGCACAATATTTCGGCCAAAGTACCGGCGGGCTGTTTTCGCCCGCCTATATCAATGCTGTCTGGAGCTGGGCCAAGCTCGGCGATCTCATTTCGCATATGTGGATCCCGGTCGTCGTTCTCGGCACCGGCGCCACGGCAGCGCTGATCCGAATCATGCGCGCCAACCTGCTCGACGAGCTCAACAAGCCCTATGTCGACATGGCTCGCGCCCGGGGCTTGAGCGAAATCCGGCTGCTGTTGAAATATCCGGTGCGGGTGGCGCTCAACCCCTTTGTCTCGACCGTCGGCTGGGTGCTGCCGCACCTCGTCTCCGGCTCGGTGGTGGTCTCCATCGTTCTCAGCCTGCCGATCACCGGGCCACTGCTGCTGAACGCCCTCTTTGCCCAGGACATGTATCTGGCCGGCACATTCATCCTGCTGATGAGCATGCTGACGCTGAT
>NZ_JBFUAY010000249.1:0-5800 GCF_056406015.1 Rhizobium sp. P1_E1
GGCCGGCTGTCAAATAGCTGTCCTTGACACCTAGAGGAACACCGAGCAGGGGGCCGGATGCGCCCGCGGCTCGAGCCCTATCGGCTTCGCGGGCGGCGTTGAGCACAGCCTGTTCGTCGATCGTGATGAAAGCCTTGAGATCCGATTGCTCGCGGGCACGATCGAGAAGTGCTTCGGCGTATGTCTCCGCCGTGAAGTCGCCGCTGTTCATGGCGCGCACAGCTTGCGCAACACCTAGCGCGGCCAAGCCATCGGCAACTTTGGTCTGGTCTGACGTAAATTCCTTATGCATGGGAATCCTCACACTTCATGGAATAGGAGGACTTGCCCGGGCTTGAGCAAGACGTCCATCCGGTTACATTATGATCATAATATTAAATTACGACCGTAATGCAATAGGCATTTTTGTGAACGGGCTTTGGACGGAGTCCCACGCCCATAAATGTGTGAATTCGCGACGCGGGAACATTTTTGCCGAAATTTTCGTCGTCACCCGCGCAATTCCGCGAGGGCGGCGGCCTTGCCCCTCCATTTCAGCCGCAAGAGGTTTTCGTCATTGCCTGAACGCTGTCGATCGGCTGAGCGCCGGCCGTCGCCAACTTTTCGATTGTTTTCGATAGTCGATGGCAGCGTCTACATACCTCGTCCCGATCTGGACGCGCCGGTGGCGAGCTCATGATCGATGTCCGTTGCGGAACGAGGTTTGAACGTGGCCGAGTAGAACCAACGTGCAATTGCGATAAGATGTTGCATCAGTTCCGGTTCTTGAGGTCCAATGTCTGAAGTCGATTGGTTAAGCCATCTCCTGCAAATCGTCACTGTTACTGGTCAGCTCGAGGTCCGCTGTGCCTATGGTGCGCCGTGGCGCCTAGCCTGGGGCCGGGCGGTGGCGAACGAAATTCCCTACCACGTCATCGTCAAGGGGCGGGCCATTTTCGAGGACCTAGAGACGAGAACAGCAAGGGAGCTGGTGAGCGGAGATATCGTGTTACTGCCGCACGGTGCGGCGCATGTGATGCATGATGGTAGTGGGCAGACACCGATCCGCACACATCAAAGCGTGGGCTCAGCCGGATGGATGCTCAGCGAAAACGATGGCCAGGGCGAGCAACTGGATTTGCTGTGCGGACGGTTTTTCATTGCGCCGCCCCACGATCGACTGATCCGCAACTACCTGCCCACGAACCTTGTGGCGCGAACGATCGACGGCCTCGGAAGAGACGGTATCGGATCTGCTGCTACGGATCAGCTGGCCAGTCTGGTGGGGTTGATGCGAATGGAGTCCGCCGGCAACCGAGCGGGAGGGCGTGCTGTCCTCAACGCCCTTTCTTCCGCCCTGTTCACACTGGTGATGCGGGCAGCCAGTGAATCCGACAAAGCTCCCGATGGCTTGTTGGCCCTGGCCGGCCATCCTCGACTGGCTCCAGCCATTGCGGCCATGTTCGCCAATCCGGTGCACCCTTGGAAGCTGCCGGACCTGGCGGACATGTGCGGGATGTCACGCGCTACGTTCATGCGGCACTTTCAAGACAGGCTGGGTCGCTCCGCCCTCGATCTGCTGACTGATCTCCGGATGAGCCTGGCGGCCAATGAGTTGAAAAAACCGGCGATCAGCACCGAGGCTGTTGCCGAAACGGTCGGCTATCAATCTGTTTCGGCATTCCGCCGTGTTTTTACCGAGAGAATGGGAATGACGCCCGGGGAATGGCGCCGACAAGCGCATACCGGGCAGGCGCGCGCCGAGGATTGATCCTTTCGCGCATTCTATTGAGGCAATACAGTCTCGATATTCTCACTCATGGCCGTAAATTGAGCTCCGTAATCACTTGATGAGGGAGCCACCCAATGAACGACTTCAGCCACGCAGCAAACCATCTGACGCCGACGAACGCCGTTATCGAAACCATCCTGAGCCGTAGTGCCGCCAAGTACTACGACACCACCGCAACACTGAGCGACGATCAGATCCGCGACCTTGTGCGGATCGGCACGTCTGCACCGACATCGTTCCACCTGCAGAACTGGCGGTTCATCGCCGTGGGCTCGCCTGACGCCAAGGCACGGCTCCATCCGATCGCCTGGAAGCAACCCGCGATCCTCGACGCCGCCGTCACCTTCATCATCGTCGGCCAGTTGGCCGATGCCAGCACGATCCCCGCGCGTCTGGCTCCGGTCGTGGAAGCCGGCATCATGCCGGCCCATCTGGTGCCGGATTGGGAAATCCCCGCTCGCGGTCTGTATGACGATCAGCCGCAACGCCAGCGCGACGAGGCAGTGCGCTCCGCGACCTTTGGCACCGCCGCGATCATCTATGCGGCCCGTTCTCTGGGCTTGGGTTCGACACCAATGATCGGTTTTGATGCAGAGGCCGTGCATCGCGAGTTCGGCCTGGCCGAAGACGAGATCCCGGTGATGCTGCTGACGGTCGGGCCGGAGCGGGCCGGCAACTGGCCACAGAAGCCGCGGATGCCGGTCGCCGACGTCCTGTCCTTCGCCTGATAACCAATCCAATCAAAAAACTTATGGAGATCACAATGTCCAGAACCGTTGCTCTGAAGCCGGAACAAGTGCCGGCTGAATCGAAACAGACTCTTGATACGTTCACCAGGAACATCGGGTTCACCCCAAACATGATGGCGGCCTTTGCTCAGAGTCCAATCGCGTTCAACGCCTGGGCCACTTTGCTTGGTTCCCTGAGCAAGACGCTCGACGTGAAGACGCGCGACAGCATCGGCCTTGCCGTCTCAGAGGTGAACGGGTGTAACTATTGCCTGACGGTTCACAGCTTCACGGCTGAACATATGGCCAAGCTGCCGGCCGATGACATCATTCTCGCGCGGAAGGGTCATGCCAAGGATCCGAAGCGGGACGCCGCCGTCCAGTTTGCGCAAAAAGTCACAGAGACCCGCGGGCAGGTCAGCGATGCCGATCTCAAAGCCGTCCGCGATGCTGGCTACACAGAAGCGAACATCATCGAGATCGTCGCGCTTGTGGCGATGTACTCCCTGACGAACTTCTTCAACAACGTGTTCGACCCCGAGAAGGACTTTCCCGCCGTCGCACCTGCCGGCTCGATCTGAGCTTTCACCTGCGCAACCACTTTGAAGCTGTTGGGATTAATCACATGAATATTCTCCATATCGATAGCAGCCCGCGTCAGGAATCGCACAGTCGACAACTTTCGGCAGCCATCGTCGAAAAGCTTCTTGAGGTCACGCCGGGCGCGAGCATCGTTCGGCGTGACCTGGGGGCTGACCCCCTGCCGCAAACCGAAGCCCTCTACGCCGCCGCATTGGCGTCGCCGGCAACGTTGGCCGCCCCGCCGATCGGATCTCTCGATCTTTCCGAGGCGCTTATTCGGGAAGTAGAAGCGGCCGATGTGATTGTCATCGGAACGCCGATGCACAATTTGACGATTCCCTCGGTCCTCAAGGCGTGGATCGATCAGATCCTGCGCGTCGGCCGAACGATGAAGTCGACGCCATCAGGCAAGGTGGGAATGCTCCGGGACCGTCCGGTCTTTGTCGGCGTGGCTTCCGGTGGCTTCTTCACCGGTGAGCGAGCCAACCAGCCGGATTTTCTCACACCCTATCTGTCGCTGGCACTCAGCTCCATTGGGCTGAGGACGCAACAATTTCTTCCACTTCAAGGCACCGCCTTCCTGGATCGGAGTCAGGCGCCGTTAGCGAGGGACAAGGCGCTCACTGCTCTCGACCTTACTGTCGTGGGACAGCTCCGAGGCGTCGCCGTTCGCCCTGAAGCGCTCTCGAGCATTGGTCGGCCGTATCGCGATGCGCCTTTGCTTTCGAGAGCGTCGCCGGGAGCTTTTTGAGGGCGTGCCATGGTGCACCCGCATCTTAACCTCCGACCTCCGCCGAACCATGAACATGAGGCCTTCAGATGATTTTACTTACCAATACACTTCCCCAAATCGGCGACAGGATCGCCGACAAATCAGCACCGCCCGATGACAGCGCCGTCCGCGAATGGATCGGAGCAGAGGCACTCGAGCATTGGGCCGAACTGCGGAACTGGATCGACGAATTCTACCCAGGAGTTTTCGCGCCCGACTGGCTCTACGGTGGCAAGAACCGCGGTTGGTCCTTGCGCTATAAGAAAACGAAGGCGTTCACCACCCTGGTGCCGGAATACCGGCGGTTTTCGGCTGTCGTGGTGATGGGCGGAGCCGAGCGAGAGAAGTTCGAGGAGCGGCGTTATGTCTGGCGCCCGCAACTGGTCAAGCTTTACGATGAGGCCAAAACATACATCGACGGAAAATGGCTGACGCTTGCCATCTCATCGGCTGACGATCTGCAGGATGTGAGGGATCTTCTGACAATGAAGCGTCCTCCACTGCCGCGCAAGTGACGGCGACAACACGTTGCGAGAAGACCTTCCACGCCTGCAATCTATCCAAACCTACAAGTATCTAAGGAGACAATTCTCATGAAAGCGATCGTAGTGAACGATCAGGCTGCGGGAACAGCCGGAATGACGCTGGTGGAGCGACCCAAGCCACAGGCAGCGATTAACGACGTCGTCGTTGAGGTCCATGCTGCGGGGTTCGTCAACACCGAACTGGATTGGCCTTCGACCTGGACCGATCGAACCTTTCGTGACCGGACGCCACCGATCCTCGGCCATGAGCTGGCCGGTGTGATCACCGCGCTGGGCTATGGCACCACGGGGCTGTCGATCGGTCAGCGGGTGTTCGGCCTGACTGACTGGTATCGCGACGGCACACTCGCTGAGTACGTCGCTGTGGAGGCCCGCAATCTCGCGCCGCTGCCCGGCAGCGTCGACTTCACGGTCGGCGCAAGTCTGCCGATATCTGGCCTGACCGCATGGCAGGGACTGTTTCAGCATGGCCGCCTCCAAGCGGGGCAGAGCGTACTCGCACACGGCGCGGCTGGCGCCGTCGGCTCGATCGTGACGCAGCTTGCGCGGGAAGCCGGCGCCTATGTCATCGGTACCGGACGCGCCCCTGACCGCCAGAAGGCGCTCGACTTTGGTGCAAATGAATTCGTCGATCTCGAGAACGACCTCCTGGAAGACATCGGCGGCGTCGATCTGGTGTTTGATGTCATTGGCGGCGATGTTCAGAAGCGGTCCGCGGCGCTGATTAGGGCCGGGGGAACGCTTGTGACAGCCGTCGGACCGACGGATATTCGGCCTTCGGATGGGCTTACGGTCGACTTCGTCGTCGAGGCTGATCGTACCCAGCTATCCGAGATCGTTCAGCGGGTCCGGGACGGAAGAATGCGGACGAACATCGGCAAGGTTTCAAGTCTCGACGATGCGGTCGCCACCTTCAATTCGACCGAGCGGCGCGCGGGAAAGACGGTCATCCGCGTTATCCCTTGAGCACGCCAAGCGCACTCCTTAGAAGGGTTCCCCGGGGGTGCGCGCATCGCACACAAGCTTCGCATACCGCCTTAGATTCACTCATTCGCCTTCATTCCGGCCGTTCGGGCAGTGTTGGCGGTTTCCTAAGCCTGCCGTTCGTCATCGCTTCGGCGGATGGCACGATCGGGTGGTATTCCGACTGGCGGCAAGCGGGGATCGGTGGTGTCTTATTTCACTGCCGAAAAGGCGGTCGGCGACAACAGCTGGTTAGAGATATTGGAGAGAATTTGCCCGTCGCGCTCTGACTCGTCGCGGGCCTTAATCCATGCAGGATCAGTGGTGAACGCTTTCCATTTCACCTCGCGATCGGCTAGCGATTCCCAGGCGATGAGATAGGTGAGACGGTGGCTGCTTTCGCCCACGATCGTGGTGAAGAAACCTGCCTGCTTAATGC
>NZ_JBFUAY010000250.1:0-5792 GCF_056406015.1 Rhizobium sp. P1_E1
ATATAATCGAGGCCGGCCAGCGCCGCGCGGTTCGGCGCAATCACGTTGGTGGCCGTGGCATCCTCCGAAAATTCCTGGATCGGGCCATGGGCGAGGCCGATGCGGATAGCGCCGTCCGGTGTGGCGGCACCCGTCATCCATTCGGTCAGGTCGCGGCCCGGTCTCCTGGTCGTGCAAGGCGCCGGCAGCAGGATGACATCAGGTCCAAGCGGAAGGGGCACCGCTTCCGTCGCCAGGATGACATTGTCGGGCACAACGCCGCGCGCCGCACTCCAGAGCTGGTCCGCCAGCAGTGAATCGTGGTTGCCCGGAAGCAGGACCCAGCGCAGCGGCGTATTCCGGGCCATCTCGCCAAGCGCTTGCCGAAGCACGGCAGGCGTCGGCGTCTCGGTATCGAAGGTGTCGCCCGCGAGCAGGATGACACCAGCGCCATGCTCTCGTGCCGCCGCGGCGAGCCTAGCGATCACGCCATGCCGCGCCTCGCGCAGGCGCCCTCTCAAATCCTCCGGAAGATTGCCAAATCGTTTGCCAATATGAAGGTCCGAACTGTGCAGGAAGGAAAACATTAATCAGCTATGTTTGCGATGCGCTGCGAGCTTTCGAGCATGGCCAAGGACCTCTCGTCCGTAGTTTCGTGATTCCGTTGTTCCATGACAGACCATGCCTCCCGATAACAGGCGAGGCAAGTCGATCCTGGCTGAGCGAGCTGTTATCCAATGCTTGTCTAACTCTCAGCGGTACTCGACATCGCATCGCCCAGCAGCCTCGATGCAAATGCCGCTGGTCCAGCACGCTGGCGAAAGGGTCGTCCATTGTCTTTGTCGGCTGCCAACGGCGACGGAGTACCGACTGATCTTAAGTAACCTGGTTGAACACGACCATCTTGTCGTCGGCCATCTCTGCCATCGTTGAGGGAATGCCGCCGACCCCGTATCCGGACTGTCTGCGTCCGGCGAAAGGCATCCAGTCGGTGCGAAACGCCGTATGGTCGTTGACGAGAACGGCCGATGCATCCAGATGTTTTGCCGCCTTGAGAGCAACCGCTATGTCGGCGGAAAAGACGCTTGCCTGGAAGGCATAGGGCAGCGAGTTGGCAATGCGGATCGCCTCGTCGAGGTCGCGGTAGCCGAAGACGCAAGTCAGCGGTCCAAAGACCTCGAGCACCGACACCTTCGCTTCGACAGGCGGGTTCAGCAGAACCGAAGGCAGAAGCGTCGTATCGGACATCCGCCCGCCGCCGATCTGCTTGGTCCCGGCATCCGTCGCCTCCTTGATCCAGCTCGTGACGCGGTCCGCCTCGCGCGGCAGGATGAGCGGCCCTACCTCGGTTTGTGCAAGCTTGGGATCGCCGACATGCAGGGCCGCAACCTTGGCGGCGAGAGCCTCGGTGAAGGAAGCCAGAATATCTTCGTGCACGAAAAGACGCTGCGCCGACACGCAGACCTGCCCAGCGTGGTAATAGCCGCCCTTGACGATGGTGCCGACAATCGCATCGACATTGGCGCTGCGGTCGACGATCACGGGTGCCGCTCCGCCATGTTCCAGCGCGCATCGAGTGCCCGGCGGCAACTTGCTCTTGAGGTACCAGCCGACCTTTGCAGAGCCGATGAAACTCAGAAACGCCACGCGACGATCGGTTGCGAAGGCTTCGGCAAGCGCATTGTCCTCGGTGATGAGGGTCTGGCACCAGCGTTCGTCGAGACCGGCCTCCCAGAACAGCTTGACGATCTCGATGCAGGAAATCGGCGTCGTTGCCGCCGGCTTCACGATCACAGGGCAACCGACCGCAATCGCCGGCGCGATCTGATGGATGATGAGATTGAGCGGATGGTTGAACGCCGATATCGCCGCCACGACCCCGATCGGCTCCTTGGTGGTGAAAGCCCATCGGTTCGCGCTGGCCGCAGTCAGCCCCATGGGGATTTCCTTGCCGCCGAAATTGCGCAGTTCGTCTGCCGCGTTCACCAGGCCGTCGATCCCGCGCGTTACCTCGATGATTGCGTCGGTCAGCGGTTTGCCGCCTTCGCTGGCGATCATCATCGCAAAGCGGTCGCGGTTCTCCTGCAGAAGCGCCGACGCCTTCCTGAGGATTGCCATCCGCTGATGCGCGGGCAGCCAGCCGTCGCGATCGGCAAAGGTCTTTGCGGCGACCTGAAGCTTGCGCTCGAGCGCGGATGCGTCGTCTGCCGGCAGCTCTGCAATCGGCACGCGGTCGAACGCCTGATAGACCTTCATGGTAGACTGCATCTCAGGCCTCCAGTATCGCGGGGAGCCGCTCGCGAAGCTCCTTCACCAGCACGCGTTCATTTTCCGAGTAGTCGACCGGCACATTCACCAGATGGACGCCACCTCCAGAGAATGCCTCTTCGAGGACCTTTTTGAACTGGCCGATATCGTCGACCCTGGTTCCCCTGGCGCCATAGGATTCGGCATATTTCACGAAGTCGGGATTGCCGAAGGTCATCCCGAAATCCGGGAACTCATCCACCGCCTGCTTCCAGCGGATCATGCCGTAAGCATTGTCCTCGATGACAAGAACGACGAGGTTGAGTTTCAGCCGGACGGCCGTCTCGAGCTCCTGGGAGTTCATCATGAAGCCGCCGTCGCCGCAGATCGCCATGACACGCCGCTCCGGGTAGAGCATCGAGGCAACCATCGCCGACGGCAGCCCGGCTCCCATCGTTGCAAGAGCATTATCGAGCAGCAGCGTGTTCGCCATCCGCGTCCGGTAGTTTCGGGCGAACCAGATCTTGTACATGCCGTTGTCGAGCGCCAGTATGCCGTCATGCGGCATCACCTCTCTTATATCGTGGACCAGCCGCTGTGGCGTGAAGCGATCCTCCGTCGCCCGCGCGGCGATGCGCTCGAGAATGCGCTCGCGGAGATGAAGAAGCGCCTGCGCGTTTGGCAGCTTGCCCTCGAGGCGATYGGCCAGCGCCTTCAGAGAGGGGCCGATGTCGCCGATGACCTCGGATTGCGGGAAATAGACCTGCTCGACGGTCGCCGGCTGATATCCGATATGGACGACCTTCGGACCGCCCTTGCCCATGATGAACGGCGGCTTCTCGATGGTGTCATGGCCGATCGTGACGATGAGGTCGGCCTGTTCGATGGCTTCGTGGACATAGTCGCGCTCCGACAGCGCCGCGGTGCCCATGTAAAGTTCGGTTCCACCCGGAACCGTTCCCTTCCCCATTTGGGTCGTGAAGAACGGGATGCGCGTGCGGATCACGAATTGCGCGATGTCGGAGGTCGAGCGCGGACGCGAGGCGGCGGCCCCGAACATCAGAAGCGGACGCTTGGCCGCGGTGATGAGCGCGGCTGCGCGGTTAAGCGCCGCCTCACTTGCCGTCGGCAGTTCGAGCTGGTGCGGCGCAATCAGCGCCACCTCCTGGCATTCTTCGGCCGCGATATCTTCCGGAAGCTCCAGATGCACCGGCCCCGGCCTTTCCTCCTGGGCGATGCGGAACGCCTCCCTGACCGTCGTCGGGATCATCTGCGGCGATACGATCTGCCTTGCGAGCTTGGTCAGCGGCTTCATCGACGCGACGACGTCGACCACCTGGAAACGCGCCTGGCGGGATGAGAGGATCCCTTTCTGACCGGTGATCATCACCATCGGCATCGCACCGAGCAAGGCGTATGCCGCACCCGTCGAGAGGTTGAGAGCACCCGGCCCAAGCGTCGTCAGGCAGACGCCGGGCTTGCCAGTCAGGCGGCCATAGGTCGCGGCCATGAACGCCGCCGCCTGCTCGTGTCGGGTGAGCACGAGCTCAATCGACGACTTGCGGATGGATTCGACGACGTCGAGATTCTCTTCGCCGGGAATGCCGAAGATGCGCTCGACACCTTCGTTCTCAAGCGCTGCCACTAGAAGATCGGAGCCTTTGGTCATGGATGTGTGCCCGTGCTGTTTGATTCGAGGCTTCAAAAGGAAGGACCCTTCGAAGATATGTTCTTTTCCGGGCCTGTCCATGCATTCGGCGGCATCGGCGGTTGTCCTCAATCCCGGTGAGAGTTTGTAGATAGGATTTGGGGCGGGAATAAAAAAGCTCTCCGCAGTTCTGCTGGCAAACAGCTTTGACTGATGATGTGAGGTGTCGCGGTTCGGGCCGGCAGCACAATGGCTTGGCGGCTAAACGGCTACAGGAGCCCCTTGGCCTTCAGGTCGGCGGCGAAGGTGGCAAGCGGCATAACGAGGGTGAGCGGTTTCCCTTGCAGCGGTTCGGCGCCGTAGCTGGCATACCAATGGGCGGCGCGCTCGCTCTTGGCATCGATGATTAGCAGGATCCCGCCGCCCTCGCTGGCGAGCCGCAGGCAACGGAGCGCTGCAGCAGCGATGAGCTGACCGCCTAAACCTTTTCCCGCCACCTTTATGTCGGTTGCCAAGCGCGCGAGCTTGAAGCCTGCGACTTCATGGCGTGCGAGGCCTCTCGTCATCTTCGGAGGCACGGCCTCATGCGTAACGGCAGAGGGCGCGACTGTGTAGAATCCGAGGATGCGATCAGGGTGGGCCTTGTCGATAGCGCAGAAGGTTTTCGCCGCATTCTGCTCATGGCTCTGCCGGGCGAAGCGCCGAATGAACTCGTTCATTGCCGCATCACCGCAATCGAATGAGGCCCGATCATGCGACTTAGCGATCGGCTCTTCATGCCAGACGGGGAGGGTCACAAGGCATCCGGTAGAGCAGAGATCGCGGCGCGTAGTCTCGCGTTTGGTTTGGGCGGGCGTTCAAGCAGGTCGAGGATGCGGATGAAATCGCGGCTCGAAACGGTCTCAACTTCAGCAGCCTGGATGACGGCTTCGGCTTCAGGTACTATCTTATCGAGAATGAAATCGGCCATATCCTTGTTCGAAAGGGCAGCTGCGCGCGCGATCATTGCCTTCTGCTTTGGCGGGATGCGCAGCTGGTAGCGTTCGGATTTATTGTCCGCGGTTCTCGGCATAACTATCTCCTTGATCTCAATATAACGTACACATAGTATGTGTACAAGAAGATTTAGGGATGATCGCAGCATTCATGGCCGAAATCACCACGGCGGTCTGTTTGGCTGCTCGGCGTGACGCTTTCATCGCTCAAAACGATGAAGCCGTCGATGTTTAGCCACAGTTCCAAATTGATCTTGGACTTTGACGGGGGCTTGCGACGTCATTGAGCGCAATTGGCTGATATGGATGCCCCCAAGCGCTCCCTGAAGATGAAGCTGGCAGGAGCACTGCGGGCATTTGTAGCCAGCGCTCAGTCGAAAAATACATCTTGGTCCTCACCTGCGAACCTGAAGTCGCCTTAAGGCCAAGAACAAAATTAAAGATATTTGCGCTGCCGGCTTCACGTGTGAAGCTGAGATAGGAGCCGAATCGTTCGTATTCGACATTTTGAAGGTTTTGGATCGAGGCAAGAGTATCCTCGAAATCACGCCAGCACGCCTGCTTCACAATGATCTCGAAAATGCGTAGGACGGCCGGGGCGAGGCGTCCCTGGGCGTCGGTCGTTGGCCCAATAATCTTGGCGCGGATCTCAAGAATGTCGCCCATTTCATCTCCGCGAACCTTCAGGAAGGTCGAGCTGAGCGGACGCACCTCGTCCCGTTCGTAGATGCGCTGAAAATAGCATTCATAGCTGCGATTGCGCATCGATGCGGCTTTCCATTCGCTCATCTCGATGCCGGCCTCTCGAAGAGCACCGCAAATATTCGGCCCCGAGACGCGCCATATCCGCAGAAACTGACTTGCCAATTCCAGCTTCGGGACCTCGATCAGCTGCAGCGATATCGACATCGGCGGGAGGGTAG
>NZ_JBFUAY010000251.1:0-5789 GCF_056406015.1 Rhizobium sp. P1_E1
AACCTGCACCTTTGCCCTGTCGTTCGCGCCCTACGTCGCGGACTATTCGCGATATCTGCCGAGCAATGTTTCTTCGAAGAAGGTGTTTTGGTACACCTTCGCGGGCATCGCTGTTGCACTTTTCGCGATGATGCTCCTGGGTGCGCTGCTGGCGGTACAGATCCCCACCTTCAGCGACAACTCCGGTGGTAGTCTTGCTATGCTGTTCGGTAGTTTTTCGCCGATCTTGTATGTGCTGATCGTCTACGCGCTTCTGTGCATCAACGTGTTCAATTTCTACGGCGCGTTCATGGCAGTAGTGACAACCATACAACCCTTTGGAAATATGCGTTTCGGGTCAACGCAGCGGGCCGTTGTGATGATCGCGATTGCGATCGCCAATGCTGTCCTGTCTTATTTTGGCGACGGCGACTTCTCGACCATGTTCTTGAATTTCATCTTTCTGATGAGCTATGCACTCATCCCCTGGACCGCAATCAACCTCGTTGATTATTACGTCTTGCGGCGTGGACAGTACAGCGTAGCGGACATTTTCGATCCCGACGGCATCTACGGCCGATATAATCCTATCGCGATCGGCGCGTTCGTGTTTGCTGTTCTGGCCGAAATCCCTTTCATTTCGATGTATTACTACACGGGCCCTGTGGCTGCTTACCTGGGCAACATCGACTTGGCATGGATCGTCGGCGTGCCTGTCGGAGCTTGCCTCTACTACTTCCCAATGCGAGCACGGTTGAGCCGGACGGGTTCTGTGCAGACTGCCACGGAATAGTCAACCTGCGGAGCCGCAGCCATGCGGCTCCATCCCGCAAAGGATTGTTCAGTGCAGCCACTCTACACCCTGCCCAAGATCGAACGGCCAGCGCTTTTGGTGGTCGATATGCAGAACGATTTTGTACGCGCTGGCGCACCCTTCGAAGTTCCCGCCGCGCAAGAAACGATTCCGTCGCAACAGCGCCTAGTCGGAGCCTTCAGAGAACACGATCTGCTAGTTGTATTCCTCCAATGGGTCGGAATAGAAAACGATCCTTACCAGCGCATGCAGGACAAGTTCACTTGGGCGCGGGGGCTAGCCGATGATATCAAAGGATGTCGTCCCGGGCATCTACGCTACTATGAAGATATCGAGGCGGATAGGGATTGTTGCGCCATCATTGATGAACTGACCCCCACCGCAGATGAGATTCAGCTGACAAAACGTGGCTACGGCGCTTTCTTGGGGACCGCACTGGATTCGATCCTGCGGGACCGGAATATCGATGGCGTCATTATAACCGGCGTCATGTCCGAGTGCTGTGTCGAAGACACCGCGCGCCAAGCCTATCAGCTTCATTATCCAGCGGTGGTGATCAAAGACGCGGTGGCCACATATGACCCGCGCGCCACAGCCACAATGCTGGATGTCGTGGATAAGAATTTCGGATGGGTTGCTGACACCATAACGGTGATCGACTGGTTAGACGCCGCTCGCGGGGGCAGCGTGCTTCCGCCTTTACCCACGTAGACCAACAGCCCGTTGCCCTCCGATAGAGTTGGCATTTGAAACCCACTGCGAACGTTGCTGGATTGGGGACATAGCGATTGCAACGGAGGCGATCCCACTATCGAAGTCTTCCCACGCGTCAACACGTGCGAATGCCCCCTACACATGTTCCCCTGCACATCTGCTCACGCACCGCCAAGGCGACCGATGAGCCTTCATTGAACCATTGGGCGTAGATGAAAAGGAACGCTAATCGTTCGCCGGAATTCCCGTGGGCGCTGCCTAAACAGCGCCCACGGGTTCCTCTTTTCAAGCCTGGTTCTGCGGATCCTCAGCGAATTCCCTCGTATCTCTTACCCCTTGTATTCGGCCAGGGCCGCCTCCAATTGCGCCAGGTATTCTTGCTTTACGTCGTCCGGAAGCGACTCACCCTCGACCAGCTCCAACGCATGCGCGATCGATTCAACTGCCCGATCTTTGTCGCCGCTCTCATAGAAGTAAGGGGCAATTGTCGCGTAAGAACGCGCGCGTGAGATGCCATCTTGTTGCGGACACAGTGTCTGAATGCTCTCCAAGAGCTCCTTGCCCATCGAAAAGCGTTCCGCAAACGGAAGGCAGGAGTAGTCGTACGGTGAACCGAAGAGTTGCTGCATCGCCGCCAGAAGCCACTCACCATCATTTTTTTCTATCGCATTTCGGGCAAGTCGGGCCAATACAATCCAGCCCGCCTCAAAGTCGTGCATTCTTCCGAGCAACAACTCGACATGAGCTTCGCGAAAAGGCAAATTGTCTGGGATTGCTTTGATGCCCTCTTCAATTGTCGAGAGCGCCGTCTGAAAGTCCTTAATGTTCACCGCCGCAATCGCGCGGAAAAGGAGCACTCCTTCAAGCCACTTCTCCTGGGCATTTTTCGCTTCTGCGCTGGTGTCCCAACTGCCATCCATGACTTTTATCAAAACGCGCTCGAGTAGGTCCGGGTCCTCAGGATCCGGGTAGCCAATATGGGCGATGCTGTTGTCYCGGTCGACGACGAATATCGTTGGATCCGCGGAAGATCCGCCGGCAACCCACCAAAGCTTGTTCATTTCACCTGTATGTTCGAATGCGATCGGGATCGTCGGATTCGGAAGCTCTTTGTTTAGCCACGTGTCCACCCGCGCGCGGGCCTCGTCAGCCGTTGCAACCCGCTCCCTTGCTGCAACTCCGAGGGCCTCAAGTCCGATATCCCTGTATTTCTCCTGCAACTGCCCCAGGTCGGCAAGGGACTTCGAGCAAAATCCGCAGGTTGTCGCGAAGAGTGCAACGATGTGTATCTTGCCGCGCTCTAAAGCGAAAATTGGATTGCCACGTATCCAGGTGAGCGTTTCGATCGACGGAGCTAGAGAGCCAATTAGGAAATGGGCCTTCATTTTATTCTCCAATTCTAGTTCGCCTGGAGTGTGGTAGCCATGATGCCAGCCTCGCAGACAGGGGTCGTCTGGCTTTGCGCTCCCCCTAGCACTTGGCGTGCCAATCAAACGACGATGCAAAAAGTCATCAGATCCAGTGGCTCCACCGTAAATGCAGCGGCCCGCGGGACCAGTAATAGTGGCGCGAAACCGACAAACTCGACGGGGAGTGTCCCAATCAGGCCATTTGTCGGGGAGTTCGAGATATTGGCTGTAATCGGCCTCGACGCGAACGCGGCCGCAGGATCGTTTAGAGCAGAGAACGCCTCTCATAGCCCTCGAAACAAGCCATGTGTGAGGCTGTAATATAATCGCGTCCTCGGCGCTTACTGGGGATGTTCCCCCTCGCGCCGAGGACCGAAGAACCGCCGTGTGTCATCAATGAGACACGGCGTACAACATTGTCACGACATCCCCAGCGTCAGCGACCTTTTTCAGTCTGTTATTTTCGGCATCTAAAGAGCTGAAATTGCACCACATTGAAATTCACCATTCATTTTTGAACGGCTTGGCACGACGCTTGAAAATCATTCTTGGGTAAAGACGGCAGCTCGAGTGGGTGCTCCGTCGCTTCGGAAGCAATTCAAATGGCTGAAGGGAATACCATGGTAGCGATCCGTGAGACCTGTTTACAGGAAAAGCATCCATGTCTCAACGGCTCTGAACCGACCTTCAAGAGCAATGCTAGATCGGCCTTACGCAAAAGACCTCGCTGCACAGGAGAACACGATGGTGGATTCATTCGTAAGCCGCGACGGATCTAGATGGCTCCCGGAATATCTGAGCCAGATAGACGCAAGTTGCATTGGCTGCGGCCGCTGTTTCAAAGTCTGTTCGCGTGACGTCATGCACATTCGCGGCATCACCGACTCAGGCGAAATTTTACGTGACGGTGATGGAGCAGACGATGATGAGGTCGAGCGATTGCTGATGATTGTCGATCACCCCGGCCGATGTATCGGTTGTGGCGCCTGCGCCCGCGTCTGCCCGAAGAATTGTCAGACTCACATCACGTCCGACTAACGGGACCAGGAGTTTCCCATGACCTCTTCGGCCAAACTTTCCCACCGTCAGACTCCGCCTTTGGTGATGACACCGGAACTGATGCAACCCATCCAGTTGCCGCAGATGGCTCGTTTCGAACTCAACCAGTTCATCACCCTAGAAGTCGAGAAGAACCCGCTGCTCGAATTTCCGTCGAACGACAGCGAGGCAGGCGGCGAGTACACGCCAGCCGGCGATGAGCAGTTCGGCCACTCGCCGGAGGACGCCCGCGCGGACGATGGCGACGATAGCCGCACCGACGCGCTCTCGAGCGGTAGGTATGACAATGGCGGCAATGCCAGCACCAGCCGGCTGAGCGACGAACTCGACGCCGATTACACCATTTCTCCCGACTGACAAGGTCTGCCAAGTGGCTCTGGCGCCTCTCCGACGAAACCCTGTAGCAAAGAGGTCTAAAGCGGACAACGAAGAGCATGCCCAGTTGGAAAGGTGACGTTTCTCAGACTGGCATCGCTCTTGCTCGCGGAATTGAGCTTTAAAGCGTCATTGGAGTTCGGAATGTCCAGAGTGATTAGTAACCTTATGGCCACCAACACCGCGCCTAAGAGTAAGCGCTTGCCTACCCGCAGACAAGCCATGCCGATGATCCAGCGTTCACCGAAAATGGGGGATCCTCCGATGAAAGTAATCGCTCCTGTGGGCACACTGCTCTTCTCCGTCTCCCTTGCCGCCTGTGGCGTGGCATTCGGTAGTCCGATCCTTGACCTGACAACGTTTTCCTAACGACCAGGAGGTTTCCATGGCTTTGTCCGCGAATCTATCCCTGCGCCAGACCCAGTCCCTGATGATGTCACCGCAACTGATGCAATCCATCCAGTTGCTCCAGATGACGCGTGCCGAACTCAACCAGTTCATCGCCCTGGAAGTCGAGAAGAACCCACTGCTCAATTTCGCGAACGACGGCGAGTACACGGCAGGCGATGACGAGCCGTTCAGCCACTCGCCGGAAGATGCCGGCGCGGATGATGGCACCGACAATCGTGAGGATGCGCTTTCCAGCGACTGGTATGACAATGGCGGCAGCGCCAGCACGAGCCGGCTGAACGACGAGCTCGACGCCAATTACACCAATGTCTTTCCTGATGACGGCGCCCCGCAGCGCCTCGATGCGCCGGAGCTCGTCACCCAGTGGAAGTCGATGCCTGGCAGCAGCGAGGGCGCCGATTATAATCTCGACGATTTCGTCGCCGGCCAGGTATCGCTGTGCGATCATCTCGCCCAGCAGATCCCCTTCGTCCTGCGCGATAACAGCGACAGCTTGATCGCAAAATGTCTTGTCGACCAGCTCGACGACTGCGGTTATCTGCAGGCCGATCTCGTCCAGGCGGCCGAGGCGCTGGGCACGAGCCCTGCAAGGGTCGAGCGCGTGCTCGCCACCCTCCAGAGCCTCGATCCGCCAGGTGTTTTCGCCCGCAGCCTCGCCGAATGCCTGGCGATCCAGCTCAGGCAGAAGGACCGATACGATCCGGCCATGCAGGCTCTTGTCGAAAATCTCGAACTGCTGGCGCGGCGCGATTTTGCCAAGCTGAAGCGGCTCTGCGGCGTCGACGAGGAAGATCTTCTCGACATGCACGCCGAGATCCTGCAGCTCAATCCGAAGCCCGGCAGCGGTTTCGAGGCAGGTGTTTCCGAAGCGATTATGCCGGATGTGGTCGTCAGAGCCTCCTCGGAGGGCGGCTGGCTGGTCGAGCTCAATCCGGATACGCTGCCGCGCGTGCTGGTCAACCAGTCCTATTTTTCCCGGGTGACAAAGAACGGCGAGGATCACGCCTTCCTCTCCGATTGCCTGCAGA
>NZ_JBFUAY010000252.1:0-5770 GCF_056406015.1 Rhizobium sp. P1_E1
GACCATAGACTCAGCGGAATTCGAGCGCGATGACAGGGATAGACCGGGATCCGACGATGCAGGCAACTGGACGTGGCGGCATGGTGACGAGTCCGCATGCGCTGGCGAGCGAGGCGGGCGCGGCAATCCTGCGGGCCGGCGGCAATGCGCTGGAAGCTGCGATCGCCATCGGCAGCACGATCGCTGTCGTCTATCCGCATTTCTGCGGGCTTGGCGGCGATTCCGTCTGGATTGTTGCCGATCGCAGCGGGCGGAAGACATGTTTTCTCGGCATCGGCCAGGCGGCGCGGAAATTGCCGGATTTCGACGGAAACATTCCGCTGCGCGGACCGCTTTCGGCGTTGACCTCGGCCTGCGCGGTTGATGCGTGGCGGCACGCGCATGACTATTCCGCGCGGCACTGGGGCGGTAAGATCGACTTTCCTGTCTTGCTTGCTGATGCGATCCGCCACGCGGGAAAGGGGTTTTCCATCACGCGCTCGCAGAGCTTCTGGCTTGCCTTCCGGCGGGCGGAAGCGGCCGGCTGGCCGGGTTTTGCCGCGCTTTTCATGGCGGATGGCGCGGCGCCGGAAACAGGCAGCCTGTTCCAGCAGGCGAATTTGGCGCGGTCGCTTTCGCTGATTGCCCGCGATGGGCCACGTTCATTCTACGAGGGCGAACTGGCCGCAAAGATCGCGGCAGGGCTGCAGGCTGTGGGCTCTCCACTGACCAGTGCCGATCTTGCGGCGACCCGAACGCGCGAGGTCGCGCCCATCAGTCTTTCCTATCGGGGATTTGAGCTGCTTGCGCCGCCGCCGCCGACACAGGGGCTCACGACACTGGCGATTATGGGGATTCTCGCCCATTTTGACATTGCCGCCCATAAGGCCGGCAGCGCAGACCATCTGCATCTCTGCGTCGAAGCTGTCAAACGCGCTTTTCTCGATCGCCACAGCATTGCCGATCCCGATGTCGCACCGCAGCCGGTAGGGGAATGGCTAAGCACGCAGCACCTTGCGCAGGCGGCGGCCTCTATCGATCCCGTGCGGGCGCTTGAATGGCCGGCGCCCTTTCGCAGCAGCGACACCGTGTTCTTCGCCGTAACGGATGCCGTGGGCGGCAGCGTCAGCGTCTTGCAGAGTACTTATTTCGACTGGGGCAGCGGCGTGGTTGTCGGCGATACGGGTATTCTCTGGCAGAACCGCGGGGCGGCCTTTTCGCCCGATCCCAAGCATGTCAATGGCATCGCCCCCGGCAAGCGTCCTTTCTACACGTTGAACCCCGGCCTCGGCCTGCGCAACAGCAGGCCGGCCCTGCTTTATGGCACGCAAGGCGCCGACGGCCAGCCGCAGACACTGGCGATGCTGCTGACCCGGCTGATCGACTTTGACGAGGAACCGGCAGCAGCGCTGGCCGGTCCGCGCTTTCTTCTCGGCAAGACATTTTCCGATAGCCGCGACAGCCTGAAGCTGGAAAGCGACGTGGGTGAAACAGTGCTTGCCGAACTGGCCGCTCGAGGCCACGTCCTGTCTCCGATCGAAGCGCGGAGCCCGCTCGCGGGACAGGCTGGCGTGATTGCCATCGATGAGAGCGGAATGGCGACCGGCGCGCATGATCCACGTGGCGAGGGCTTGGCGATCGGAATCTCTTCCGTCGCCGACCGAAGCCGACTCCAGTGTGAGTGAGCGCTGCAAGACGTGTGTCGCGATGGCGATGCCGGCGACGATCAACGGGGATTGATTTCAGGCCAGACGCTCCAGGCGGCTGCGAACCAGCCAACTTCGCGGGCGGAAAGTCACGGCTTTTGTCGCAATGCTGACTGGCAGGCGCTGAAGTGACGGGCAACAGCCTCGGCGTGAGCCACAACTCGACGCGCGCGGCTAGGCTGCGCCATGGGTGCAACCCCTGCAGTGTTACCTCCACTGTGTTGCGTCGCCGGCGGTGCAGCCGCGGGGTGGCGAAGAATCGGCAAAGATGTCTATGAGTCTGGCGCAGCCCCAACTGCTGTTCGGCCAGGCATGGAATTGTTGAGCGCGATGCCAATCTCATCATCGGGGCTGTCGGTGGTGGTAACAGCGATACCAGCGGAAGCCGGTCAGAACGACGGCCGCAATCGTTTCCGTAAGCAGCCGGCGAACCAGCTTTTTCACGATATTCGTTTAAATACAAACTTCGCGGTCTCACAAGTCGAAGCTGTCAGGCCTACCTCCGAGGACTTTTGCAAAAGAAACCCCGACGCCATATCCTCGCCTTGACGATGCCCCTTCGCCAAGGTCATTCAGGCGCCAAGGTGTAGCAGAGCAAGGACGGGGATCCTTATGATGGGACAAGATACAACTCACTTCCAGGAGCGGATGACGATTGTCGGTGATCTCAAGGCTGCTTCCTTTGTCCCCTGGATCCGGCGCCATGCCGCCAAGCTAGGCCTCTCGCACACCATATCTCATACGAGTTCCATGCGGATCGAACTTGAGGTTGCTGGGCCGGAGGAACTGATCGACATGATGGAGATGGGATGCTCTCTCGGGCCCATCGACGTATGGGTCGAGAGGATAGATCGCGCGGCGATCAGCGGCGAAAGGACCTAGTATCGGGCTGCGGCGTATTTCCATCGTGCATATTATTTACTCAATGTTGCCAATGCGAAATAATTATGCAAACCTGATAAGGTTGAGCGGAATTGCCGCGATGCCGAGGTGAAGCGTGCTCGACAAGCATATGATTTTGTTTGGGAACTCTAGTCATGCCATCCGCTACGACCGGCTTTTGGACGCCAGTCGCCCTTTCCTGGGATTTGCCGGCCGGAACCGTAATGCCGGCACGGACGGCAGCCGGATCGATTGCCCTGTGGCGCAGCGCTTCGGGGCGCATATCGGCATCGGCGGATCGCTGTCCGCATCGTGGCATGCGCCTATCTCACGGCTTCGTGCGCGGCGAGACGCTTTCTTGCATCTATCACGGTTGGAGCTACGGACAGGCCGGAAACTGTCTCCGCATTCCGGCCCATCCGGGGCTGACGCCACCGGAAACCATCCGCGTCGCCACCCATGACGTCGAGGAAACAGATAACGTGATCTGGGTGGCTGTGGGTACGCCCGCTTCGAAGCCGCCGAAGCTTGATGGCTTCACTCCCTTGCGTTCGCTGACGGCGTTCGCCGGCATCGCGGCGATCGAGGCGGCGGCCGGTGCGAAGGCGAACCCTGACGGTCTTGTCGAGATCGAAGCATCCACCGGGGCCGTCTGTCTGTTATTATCCGCTTGGGAAGACGGACAGACGCTGATCCATGTGCTGCTGAAGGCTGACACCGGCCCCGCGGCGGGCATCGATGCTTCACGGGCGGCCGAGAGCTTGCGCCGCCAGGCTGAAGGTCTTCAGAGGGAGATCGCGCAATGACCATGCAGGCGATGATCGACGAATGGTATCCAGTCGGGCTTTTCAGCCAGCTCGACAGCGCCGGCCGCACAACGGCGCTGATGGGCGAGCCGATCGAAGTGGCGCGCGATGCCGATGGCAATGCGAAGGTGACGGGCGGAGACGGCCGCGTTCTGCCGGTGCGTGTGCGTTACGGTCATGTCTGGTCCTCCCTCGGCGAGCCCAAGAAGGAACTTTTCCCCATTCCCGAGGCCGATCAGCCCGGTCGCCGCTTCGTCGATGTCGGCGTGGTGCGGGTGCGCTGCTCGCCCCTGCGCGCCGTCGAGAACTTTCTCGACATCGCCCATTTCCCCTTCGTCCACACCGACATTCTCGGCGCAGAGCCGCACACCGAGGTCCAGAACTACAAGGTCGAGATCCGCGAGGAAGAAGACGAGGTCTGGGCAACGCAGGTGAAATTCTACCAGCCGCAGGCCGCCAAGTCGGCAAGCGGCGGGATCACCACGGAATACATGTACCGCGTGCCGGCGCCCACCTGCTCCGTGCTTTACAAGACCTGCCCGCCGCGCCCGAGTGAATGGGATGTCATCACGCTCTTCGTGCAGCCACTGGCTGAGGACATCTGCGACGTCTGGCCATGGATGGCGCTCTTCGACGACGAAACCGCGATGACCGATCTCATCCATTTCCAGCAGACGATCTTTCTGCAGGACCGTTCGATCCTCGAAAACCAGATCCCGCGGCTGTTGCCGCTCGACCCCGGCATGGAAATCCCGACGCGGGCCGATCTGACATCGATCGCTTACCGGCGCTGGCTGAAGCGCCACAATTATACCTACGGCGCACAGTTGGTGGCGCAATGAAGCTCTACGACTACATTCTCTCGCCCAGTTGCTACAAGGTGCGCCTGATGGCGGCGCTGATCGGCGTGAAGCTTGACCTGCGCCCGGTGGATTTCCATCCCGGCGCCGAGCATCGCGGCCCCGAGCTGCTTGTGCTCAACCCGGCAGGCTCCATTCCGATCATGGAAGATGGCGATCTGATCCTGACGGAATCGTCGGCGATCCTCGTTTATCTCGCCGCCAAGGCAGCACCCGAGTGGCTCGGCAGCGGTAAAGCCGAGGAAGCGGCGCGCGTGCAGCAATGGCTGTCCTTCTCAGGCCGGCTGACGGCAAGCCTCGGGGCAGCGCGACTCCATGAGATGCTGCTGCGGCCGGGCGATATCGGCGCGCTGCGGGCCCAGGGCATCGCCGCCCTTCGCGAGCTTGAAGCCGGGCTTGTCGAGCAGGGCCTTCGCGGTATGCGTTTCCTCGCCGCCGACCGGCCGACAATTGCCGACATCGCCTGCTTTCCCTATGTGGCGCTGGCTCCCGATGGCGGCGTCACGCTGGATGCTTATCCTGCGATCCGGCTCTGGTCCCGGGCACTCCGCGCCCTCGACAGGTTTATCGAGATGCCGGGTATTCACCGGCTGCACGAGTTGAAGCCCGAACCTCAAATCGAACCGGGCGAGGCGTGAGATGGCTGGATATCTCCTGAAGAACTGCGCAGCCGTGATTGTCTACGAGGGCAAGGGACCGGTCGTTCATCGCAATGTCGATCTTCTGACCAGCGGTCCGGCGATCCTGGCGATCGGCGAAAATCTGGGGGCGGACGCACTGCCTGCCGGCACGACCGTTGAGGATGCTGCCGGCTGGTTCGTCTATCCGGGCCTCGTCAACACCCATCATCACTTCTTCCAGTGCTTCGTGCGCAACCGCGCCGATCTCGACTGGACGAAGCTTTCGGTCATCGAGTGGCTCGACCGCATCTACCCGATCTTTTCGCAGCTCAACGAGGAATGTTTTTACCACTCCTCCGTCACGGCGATGGCCGAGATGATCAAGCACGGCTGCACCACGGCCTTCGACCACCAGTACAATTTCCCCCGGCACGCCGGAAAGCGGTTGATCGACCGCCAGTTCGAGGCGGCCGAACTGCTCGGCATACGTTTCCATGCCGGTCGCGGCGGCAATACCCTGCCGAAGTCGGAAGGCTCGACCATTCCCGACGAAATGCTGGAAACGACCGACGAATTCATCGCCGACTGCGCCCGCCTGATCGAGACCTACCACGATACCGGCCGCTTCAGCATGCGCCAGGTCGTGGTCGCGCCCTGCCAGCCGGTCAATTGCTACCGCGAGACCTTCGTGGAATCGGTGGCATTGGCGCGCGATCGCGGCGTCATGATGCATACCCATGTCGGGGAAGGCGAGAGCCCGGTCATTCAGGCTCGCCACGGCATGCGCACGGTCGACTATCTGGAAGAACTCGGCTTTGCCGGGCCCGACGCCTTCTATGCCCATTGCTGGGAACTGACCCACGACGAACTCAGGAAGATGGCGGCCAGCGGCACCGGTGTGGCGCACTGCCCGGAAC
>NZ_JBFUAY010000253.1:0-5751 GCF_056406015.1 Rhizobium sp. P1_E1
ATGCGCGACAGCGAGCGCGACATCATCGCCGCCGAGCGGGCCGCCGAACGCGTCATCCGCATGAATGTCATTGCCGGCAGAAATTTCAACGAGGGCCTCAGGGCGATCTTCCTGTCGATTGGTTATCTCGGCTGGTTCATCAACCCTTATGTCTTCATGATGACGACGGCGATCGTCATCTTCGTGCTGGCGCGGCGGCAATTCTTCTCGGAGGCGCGGCTGGCGATCATGGATGCCGGCGCGCCATCAAATCTCCACCTTTCTGCTATTCGCCGCGATATGCCGTCGAGCGACGGACGTGATTTGCCCGAGGGACTCTGATGACATTGCCGGCAACGGAAACCGATGCGGCGGCAAGGCCACCGCGCATCGGTCTATTGGATACGGCGCGCGGCGTCGCGCTGATCGCCATGGCGAGCTACCATTTCAGCTGGGATATGGAGTTCATGGGCTATCTCGCGCCGGGCACGGCCGAGACCGGCTGGCTGAAGATCTATGCCCGGGCGATCGCCACGACCTTTCTCTTCATCGTCGGCATCAGCCTGGTGCTGTCGAGCAAGCCCGAGATTCGCTGGCCCTCCTTCTGGAAGCGCTTCGGCATGATTGCCGCGGCAGCCGCGGTGATCTCGATCGCCACGCGCATCGCGATGCCGGACGAGTGGATCTATTTCGGCATCCTGCATTGTATCGCGGTGCTCTCGCTCATCGGCATCGTTTTTTTGAGACTGCCTCTCGCCTTCACCCTCATCGCCACGCTCGCGCTCTTTGCCGCCTGGATCACCGACAATTTCGGCCCGCCCGGCCTGCTGCGCTCATCCTTCTTCGATCCCCGATATCTCGCCTGGATCGGACTTGCGGTGATGCCGGAACGGTCCAACGACTACGTGCCGCTGTTTCCCTGGGCAACGCCCTTCTTCGCTGGATTGAGCATCGCCTCGATCGCCATCAGAACCCGGTTGCTGCACCGGCTTGCGGCCATCGGCACCGGCTCCTGGTGGCCGGCGAGGCTTGGCCGCCACAGCCTTGCCTTTTACCTCATCCACCAGCCGGTGTTGATCGCTATCGCCTACGGGCTGTCCCTCGTCGTCCCACCGCAGGCGCCGGATCCGGTTGCGACTTACCTAAGGCAATGCAACGCCTCTTGCGTCATGCAGCAAGGCGAAGCGCTCTGCCGCAGCTTCTGCCAGTGCACGCTGGAGAAATTGCAGGCGCAGGCCCTGTTCACGCCGCTTCAGGCGGGTGCGATCGATATACAGAACGACGAGCGGGTCCAGACCATTGCCGCCGAATGCAGCGCCGAGGCTGAATGAATTCGCCGACAATGCGGCGCGTGATCAGGTGGTGACGCCGATTTCGGCGAGGCGGCCGAGGCAGGTCTCTTCGATAGCATCGAGTTCCGCCAGCGTGTCGTCGATATCCTTGCGCTTCTGGCGCAGGTCGTCGCGCTTCTCGTCGACGCGCTTCATCAGGAGCTTCAGCTGGCCGAGTTCGCCCGGCGGCTCCTTGTAGACCTGGATGATCTCACGGATTTCGGCGATGGTGAAACCGATGCGCCGGCCGCGGAGGATTTCGGCGATGAGCCGCCGGTCGGCTTGCCGGAACAGACGGGTGCGCCCGCGCCGCTCCGGATGGATCAGTCCCTCGTCCTCGTAGAAGCGGAGCGTGCGCGTCGAGACCCCGAATTCGCGCGTCAGCTCCGTTATGCTATAAAACTTGTTCACCGGCATGTGTTCCCCGTCGTCGGACAGACGATAATATTGACTTTTACGTAATAGTCAATTTTTGGCGGTTCAGATGCCGAACCACCATGTGGCGATGCCGAGAAAGGCGAAGAAGCCGGTACAGTCCGTCACCGTTGTGACGAAGACGGAAGAGGCGATCGCCGGGTCGGCCCCCATCTTGTCGAGCAGCAGCGGCAGCAGGATGCCGGCAAGGGCTGCCGCTATCAGATTGATAATCATCGCCGCCGCAATCACCCCGCCGAGCTGGTAGTCGTGGAACCAGGTACCGGCGATCGCGCCCATGATCGTCGCAAAGACGATGCCGTTCAAGATGCCGACGCCCGCCTCCCTGCGGATGATGCGGCCGGCATTGTAGATGTCGAGATCGCGGGTGGCGAGCGCGCGTACCGTCACCGTCATCGTCTGCGTGCCGGCATTGCCGCCCATCGAGGCGACGATCGGCATCAGCACCGCAAGCGCGATCATCTTCTCGATCGAGGCGTCGAACAGGCCGATGACGCTTGCCGACAGCATCGCCGTGCCGAGATTGATCAAAAGCCACAGGAAGCGCGAACGCACCGTCGACAGCACATTGTCCGACAGCTCTTCGTCGCCGACGCCGCCGAGGCGCTTGATGTCTTCGTCTGCCTCCTCGTGGATGACGTCGACGACATCGTCGATGGTCAGCACACCGACCAGCCGGCCGTTTTCGTCGACGACGGCAGCCGAGAGAAGGTCGTACTGTTCGAAGAGCTGGGCGGCCTCCTCCTGGTCCATCTCGGCTGGGACCGGATGGTTGGTCTCACGCATGATCTGCTCGATCTTCGTCTGCCGCTTGGTGCGCAGGATCTGGTCGAGATCGACGGCGCCGAGCAGCTTGAAGGTCGGATCGATGACGAAGATCTGCGAGAAGGAATAGGGCAGATCCTCCTCGTCGCGCATGTAGTCGATCGTCTGGCCGACTGTCCAGAACGGCGGCACGGCGACGAATTCCGTCTGCATGCGACGCCCGGCCGAGCTTTCGGGATAGTCGAGAGCCCGGCGCAGCCGTACCCGCTCGGTGAACGGCAGCTGGGCGAGGATTTCCTCCCGGTCCTCCTTGTCGAGGTCCTCGAGAATGTAGACGGCATCGTCCGAATCGAGCTCGCCGATCGCGGCGGCGATCTGCGCGTTCGGCATCTGGTCGACGATCTCGCGGCGGATCGCCTCGTCGACCTCGGTCAGCGCCGTCATATCGAAATCGTCGCCGAGAAGGCGCACCAGCGCCAGGCGCTGATCCGGCTGGATCGATTCCAACAGGTCGCCTATTTCCGATTCATGCAGGCGGGCCACGTTCTGGCGCAGGAAAAGCGTGTCGCGGTCGGCGATCGCAGCACCGACGAGCGCCAGGAAATCGCTGCGGACATTGCCGTCCTCGTCGTAGATATCGGCGTCCTCGTCATCGGGACGCCTGCGAATGCGGTCTTCCTCATCGGTCGTCGTCATCTGCCGCCCTCGCATCTGGTTCGAATTTCAACGACTGCCGCGCCGCATTCGCAAATGTCGGCCGAAAACACATTATCAACAAGCGGATAAGCGAATCCAGCGCGAGGCTCCCGCAGCCGGAATTCTTGGCCCCTGCTAGCCCAAAGCACCCGTGTCGTAAAGCGGCAAACCGCGCTTCGTGATGACAATGCTCGTGGCCGGCGATAGTTTCCTCACCCGTCCAAGCAGAGGAACCTTGCCCCATGCCCATCCGTCCAATTTTGCGCTATCCACATCCGGGCCTGAAGACTGTCTGCGTACCGGTGACGGCCTTTGATTCCTCGCTCGCCGCGCTTGCCGACGACCTGCTGGTGACGATGCGCGCTGCCCCCGGCGTCGGTATCACCGCCGCCCATATCGGTGTCTTCAACCGTGTCACCGTGCTGGAACTCGACAAGGCCGACGGCGTGCGCCTCTACGTCAATCCTCATATCACCTGGTTTTCGAAGGAGACGATTAGCCATACCGAAGGAAGCGTCTCCATGCCCGGTGCGACCGACGAGGTCACGCGCCCGCGGGCGATCCGCTTCCGCTATCAGGATGCCGAGGGCGCCATGCACGAGGACGGTGCCGAAGATTTCCTTGCCATCTGCATTCAGCACGAGGTCGACCAGCTCGACGGCATTTTCTGGCTACAGCGCCTCTCACGGCTGAAACGCGACCGTCTCGTGAAAAAATGGGAGAAGGCCCAGGGCTGACAATCACGGCCGACAAATCGCCGTCCATGCCGAACCATTCGCCGTTGCCGGCGTTTCCAGCAAAGAAACAAGGAGCGACTGCAATGGCAAGAATCGGTGACAAGCCCCCGATTTCCCGGGAAAAGCCTGAGCTTTCCCGGGAGGAAGATTATCGCGACCTCGAAGAGCGCAATCTCGACGATGGCTGGCCCTATGCCGACGGTAGCGGCGCCGACCCCGCCAACCGCCCTTATGGCGAGACCGCAGCCAATTTCGACAGCGATCCCAACAAGGGCTTCCGGGTCGATGGCACGGATGAGGACGGCAACGAGAATCGCCTGAAGGATTCCCTGCGCGCCGATACGATCGACCGCGATGAAAGCGACGATCTCGAAGCGCGGGTGAACGACAATCTCGAAAACATTCCTGAGGTCGACATCGACAGCATCGAGGTTCATGCAGATGGTCACGTCGTCACCCTGGAAGGGTCGGTGGAGACGATCGGCATCGCTCGCAAGGTCGAACTCGGCGCGCTTTCGGTCGATGGCGTCCGTCACGTCCGCAACAAACTGCAGCTGACCGGTGTCGACGCGCATATCCCGAACGACGACTGACTTCACGCCCAAGGCGCAGATCACCAACCGAAGGCGGGCTGCCGCCTGCCGTTGGTGATCTTTCCCAATATTACCAAAAGTTAACAATTTAAGATTGCAGCACCAGCTGTCTTATTCGTGACACCAATCGCCTATTTTTGTTAGGCGGCTTCTGTCACGCGAAGGTCAATTTCGTTGACAACACTGTGATTTCATTTGGACAAAAGGTCGCGGGTGCGTCGCCATATTATCACAAAATTGCCTGAATTGGGGCGCGAACTCGTGTGTGCCGAGGGTTAGTTTATGTTGTGGAATTCAACAGCAGATTGAGGAGATAAACCCATGCGCATCAAATTTGCCCTTGCCGCGTCCCTGTTCGCCGTCAGCCTTGCAGGCGCTGCCTTCGCCCAGCCGACCTATTCCGACGACTACACCAACGACAGCGACGGCTTCGCGCCGAGCCCCACCTCGAAGCCGGCCCCAGTGCACTACAGCAGCCGCAAGGCTCCGTCCTATTCCAGCGACTACACCAATGACAGCGACGGCTTCGCACCGAGCGCCATGGCAGCCCCTGCCGTCGACAAGACCGCAACGGCCAGCATCACGCCGCTGCCCCCATGCCATAGCATGATCGGCCCGAAGGGCTCCCATACCAAGGGTGCCGACAGCGGCGCTTCCCGCACTGAAGCATGCCGCGCAACGCATTGATCCGACAAAAGAAAGGGCCGGAAACCGGCCCTTCTCTTTTCAATCCATCTTTATGTCGTCTTAGAATACGAATGGAACGAGCCGGTAACGGGTCGTGGCCATGAAGGCCTCGTAGGCAGGATCCTGCTTGAGCAGACGCTCCTCCGCCAACAAGCGGAAACATTGGGCGGTGAGGGCCGTCGCATAGATGGCAAAATTCCAAAGGCTCGGATGGACCAGGAAGAAGCCGATGTGTGTCATCAGATAACCCGCATACATCGGATGGCGGACAAATTTGTAAGGCCCGCCGATCTTGACGCCGCGATTGGCCGGCACCAGGCCGAAGCTTCGCAGCAATGTCAGCTTTGCCGATATCTGCAGGACAAAACCGAGTGCCATCGCCGTCCCGCAGAACGCGAGTGGCGCTAGCGGCTGTGTCGCGGAGGGCGTGGCAAGCAGCGGGAAGATCGTCCCGATGGCGGTGACCGTCCAATCAAAGAGGCGCAGCGACGCATTTCTCGTCGTCCGGCGGGTCAGGATGAGGAAGGC
>NZ_JBFUAY010000254.1:0-5683 GCF_056406015.1 Rhizobium sp. P1_E1
GCCTTCGACCGCGCGTTTGCGTCTTCAAGCCCTCCAGCAATCGGTAGCCGTTGCGCCAGCGGCCAAAGCCGCTGGAGACATTGATGTGTCCGGCAAGGCCG
The DNA here is from genome assembly GCF_056406015.1 of Rhizobium sp. P1_E1. NCBI lineage: Bacteria > Pseudomonadati > Pseudomonadota > Alphaproteobacteria > Hyphomicrobiales > Rhizobiaceae > Rhizobium > Rhizobium sp. P1_E1. The sequence goes on from NZ_JBFUAY010000254.1 coordinate 102, forward strand.
ATATTCCTGGTCTCGGCGTTCCACAAGCGGCCGAACAGGGTCAACCGATCGACCGTCATGTAGGCATCGTTCATGCTGCCGACGACGATGCTTGGAAAAGGCAAAGGCGCCGTCGGCATGGCGCCAAACGAGATAAGCCCCGGATGCAGGTTTTCCGTGGCCGGCAGATCGCATGGAGCAACGAGCAATGCCCCTTTGACGCGCCGCGCCGCACTTCGCCCGGCCAAGCGGGCGGCAAGCAGGCATCCGAGACTATGGGCGACCAGATAGGCCTCGCCGGCCTCTTCAAGTGCGCCTTCCAATCGCAGCAGCCAACTGTCAAGGTTCGGATGATCCCAGTCCTGCTGGGCGACGCAACGACTGCCCGGCTGATCCTGCAGCCAGTGCTGTTGCCAATGCCCTTCTCCCGAGCCGAAAAGCCCGGGAAGAATAAGTACATCGATCATCTGACGGCATCCTCTCTGAAGCTGCGCGTCGGTCCTTTTCCCGATCGGGGCAAACATCTGACCTCACTCATCAGACCAGCCCGATCACCAGGGCGAACAGGAATGTGAAGGAGCTGACGATCGTGCAGATTCCGGCCGCATGCCTGAAATGCGACATGACGCTGCCTTCCGCTCTTCTCGCACCGTGCCGACGCAGGTCGGCCTCAACGACAATCGCCATCACGCCGTTCTCCTCAATACCAAAGGCCGGGCATGGTGCCCCAATAATGGAGTTCGTATTCGCGGGCGGACCGGTCGCGCTCGTCGTCCGGCATGAACAATCCGTTTACAGGCTCCCGTGCAGCGGGCGGCTTCAGGCCGAGGATCCGGCCGATCGAAAGCTTCAGCCAGAACTGAAAATCAAGCTTCATGCGAACCTCCTGTCAGGAGCCGGTATTCTTCGGCTAGAGCATTTCCGTTTTTCTTCGAATCACGGAGGTGCTCTATCTCTTTGTTTTCATGCAATTCCGGACGCAAAACCGCTGTGCACTTTTGCTGGAATTGCTCTACGAAATCAGCGAATGACGTTGTGCATTGGCGAGAAGAACGTGAAGCGATGCCGTCGGTCCGTAGAGCATCAGCAGGCGGTTCTCCTCGCGTTTGGCGAGACGATATCGTCGGGCGAATTCGAAGACGCTCCACAATTGCTCGCTTGGCCCCGGCCTTTCCTCATCGGTGATCGTTGCTTCCTGAGATCGAGCCATGGTGACGATCCTTACTCGGCTGCCGCCAGGGCCGGGTTTGCGCCCGGAAAGAAGGCCGCCAATTCGCCGATCACGTCGTTGATGCGGGCTAAAAGCGCGTCGGATGAAACCGCATAGTTTGTGAAATCGCGGTCGGACGCATAGACGGCGGTCGGCAAGGTATGGGCCATGAAAAACCCAAACAGCGGCCGAAGCTGATGCTCGACCATCAACGCATGCCGGTCACCGCCGCCGGTCGCCGTGATGATGATCGGCTTGCCCCGAAGTTCGTGCGGGTCGATCAGGTCGATGAGGTGTTTGAAATGGCCGGGATAAGAGCCCTTGTAGGTTGGCGAGCCGATGATCAGGGCATCGGCCTGCACGATCTCGTCGACGACATGCCTGGCCTGCGCGTCGAGATCCTTGCGCCACAAGGCGCTGCCCAGCGACGGACCGACATCATGCAGATCATAGCTCTTGCTCGCAAATCCGTAACGAATGCTCGCACGTTCGGCGACGTGCCGCACAAGTGCCAATGTCTTCGATGGACGGTTGAAGCTGCCAGCGATGCCGACGAGTTTGAAACCTGACATGGTTTTTCCTCTCTTTGCGTTGCCCCAACTATTGTCTACAAAATTGATAGATTAAAGGAACGTGCGTCTCTCCTTCTTCGCCTGGTTGAAAAAAACGTTCGCCGCCGCTCCAGCACGCATAGGCTGCATGGCGATCGTCACAAGGGATCGCCGGTCCAGCGACCGCTTCGACCTCGCGTGCGGGAAGACGGCAGGAAGGGGAACTTGTTCGGCTTCTTTTGGAGACGCTGGTGTGGGCGGCATGATGATGTCGCGAGCCTGGCGAGAAGCTCGTGCAAATTGCTCGCCATAAATGGCTTTGCCGCAAGGTCGAATATAATTGGTATAAGATTTCCGGTTCAGCGGAACGATTGGATGACAAGCCCTGCCTTTTCCTCTGCGGAAAATATACGCTTCTTATAGATTTTAGCGGGAGCTTTTCATGCCAGTGCAGACGGCTGATGTCATCGATTTCCAGGCCTATCGGCAATCTCGCAGCAAAGATGCGCCCGATGCGCTGAAGGCGGCCGCGCCCGTATCCTTTGCGATGCAGCCGGTTCTGATGTGGGTGCCCTATTGGGGCTTTGTCCCGGTCATGGCAATGGGCATTGCGGGATATGGCGTCTGATCAAGCGCTTCTTCCCGACGGCGAAGCGAGAGATGCCGCCGAAGAGATCACGGTTCAGACAGGACAGAATTTGCGGCGCATTCGCACCCGCCGCGGCTACTCCCTGGACCGGCTGGCAAAGATCGCCGGCGTCAGCCGCGCCATGCTCGGGCAAATCGAGACGGGCAAAAGCAGCCCGACATTGAGCATTCTCTCGAAGATTGCACTTGCTCTCGGTATTCCCTGCGCCGCTCTGATCGCCGAACGCGGCGACACCTCGATCATTACAGTACCGCGGGCAAGATCGAAGATCCTCGCCTCTTCTGAAGGGCGCTTCCGGACACGGGCTCTTTTCCCCTTCGAAGGCGAAAGAAAGGTGGAATTCTACGAGCTCAGGATCGCTCCGCACCATACCGAAAGTGCCGATGCCCATCAGCATGGAACGGTCGAAAATCTGGTCGTTGCTCAGGGCACCGTCGAAATCATCGCCGGCAAGCAGGCACCCCATATTCTGGGTGAAGGCGATGCCATCATCTTCGATGCAGACGTGCCGCACATCTACCGCAACATGACGGGAACGGAAGCAATCCTCTACCTAGTCACGACCTATCTCGAAGACGTTCGCGTCTGACACAAAAAGAGCCCCCGTCTCCGGAGGCTCTTGGTCGTTTCCTTGAGAGGCGGATGGCTCAGGCGGCCATCATGCAGCACATCATCATGCCGCCGCAGTTCATCATCATCGGCATGCCGCTGGACATCATACGCTTGCAGCATTCCATGAACATGTCCTTGTCCATGCCTTCCATCGGCTTCATTTCGCAGACCATGCCCTCGGCGGTCATCGTGCATTTCATGGAGCCCATCATCATCATCATCGGCATGGAGGCCATCATCGGCATCATGGCGCCGTTCATCATGGGCATGCCTGACATCATCGGCATCATTCCACCCATCATCGGGTTCATCATGGCAGGCATCATGTTGTTCATCATCGGCATCATGTTCATGGCGGGGTTCATTGTCTCTCTCCGATCAATATCGTGGCGTTTCGTGTTTCGATGAAACGGGAGATAAAAGAACCAATTGCAGCAAACAATGTAAAAAAATCTTCCCTTATATTTTCCTCCAATAGAATGGAACGGTTTCGATGGGAATGTGCAATCTTGCCAAGATAACGGAATTCCATCCGCTATCATCGCCCGAGCGGGACGATCGTTCTGAACAGTCTCCCTGAATACGCCAGGAGAATTAAGTCCCCCACGCCATTGTGAGGGACTTTCTGAAAGTCTGGCGTTTCCGAACTAAGTTTCCGATATCTCGACCGACAGATCCGGGCCGAGCGCCTGCAGGAAGCTAGCGGCATCGAAAATGGCTGCCGGCGCCTTTGCGCCGATATCGCGGATGCGCCCCGAGAGGATACGCTGGAGCGCTTCACAGATGATCGGCGCCGTGACGGCGTAGATGTCTTGTCCCTGTGCGACAATCTGACGGCGCACGTCACCCTGCGTGACGATCACTTCTACGGCAAAGCGCTGCGCCGAACGCCCGGATTCGTCGACTGCCTGCGGCGAAGGCGTCGACGAGTCGCGGACATCCCGCAGAGCGACTGTGCTCAAGAAGGTGTGCAGTTCCTTCGTCCGGACGTGCCGGGCGATCAGCGGCACTTCCGAAAAGGGAAGCTCGACGAAAGTCTGCCGACCGAACGGGGCCGGTAAAGTCGACACCCTTTCAGCAGGCGGTTGAGGCACCGGCTCCAGCTGCCCACCGCTGACGGCCAGGCGCCGTGCAGTGTTTCTTTCTCCGGTAACGCGTGTGCCTCTCGTCGGGAGCCAGCTGTCGAGCGCAACTCGAATTTCGATGTCGTCGGCGTGCTCCCACTCGTCCATGACAGCTGCAACGAGCAGGTCGGCCAAGCCGCCATAGAAACCCATGGCCGGGATGACGGCTGTGCCCGCTTCCAGGGCCGCAACCTCATGCCTCTCGAACGTGGCCTGCACACTCGGTTGCTCGGCCGTCACGTCGAGATAATGAATCCCCGCTCGCAACGCGGCACGCACCACTGCGTCGGCGGTGTCCATGAACGGGCCGGCGCAGTTGATGACCGCCGCCGCGCCGGCTAGCGCCCTGTCCAGTTCCCCGTCATCCTCGACCGCTGCTTCGCGGCATTCGATGCCGCGCTCCGCAAAGCCCGCAGCCGCCAGCCGCTCGGCATTCCGTCCAACCGCGATGGGCTTGAGACCGCGCCGCAACAGTTCGGCTACGACAAAACGACCGGTATGGCCGTTCGCTCCCAAGACCGCGATAGATTGGGACGTCTCCGTGATGTCGGCTTCGTAAATGGTCATTGTTTTCTCCATCGCTACAGACCTGTCTGTACCAAATAAAACATACAGGTCTGTAGCGTGTCAATCCGTTTGCTGTTATGCTGGCGACATTGGAGGTACACGAATGTCGAAAAGCGCAACGAACTCCCGTGCCTCTGGCGGCAACGAGGTGCGGGATAGGATTCTCGAGACGGCGTCGGAACTCTTTTACCGGCGCGGCGTGCGTGCTGTCGGTGTCGATCTTGTGGTCGAAAAATCCGGCGTCGCCAAAACCAGCCTCTACCGCCATTTCGGCACGAAGGACGACCTCATCGCGGCCTTCCTCAAGCGCGAAGACCTGGACTTCTGGAGCACCTGGGATCGCGTGACGGAACAGCATTCGGACGATGCCGAGGCCATGCTCGATGCACATTTTGAGTGGATCGGCGAACGGGTCGGGCGGGAAAACTACCGAGGCTGTCCGCAGATCAACACCGCAGCCGAATTTCCCGAAGCGGATCACCCTGCCCGCAAGGTCGCCGAAGCCCACATGCGCGAGATGCGGCGGCGTCTGAAGACCATCGCCGAGGGGCTTGCGGTTGCCGCGCCCGATCGGCTCGCCGGTCAACTCGCGGTTCTGATCAACGGCGCCTTTGTCAGCATGCAGCTCTTTGAGCCCGGCGAGGCCACCGGTTTGCTCCGCGATGCAGCGCACGCCCTGATCGCCGCCAGCCGTAGCTGATCACACTGGACATCCGCTGAAAGTACAAATTGCAGAGCTGTGAAATGGGCAACAGGAAGCCGCAAGACAGGGCGACTGAGCAGCCCCCAAATCCCGGCTTTTCAAACATTATAGTGCCGGGTCCGGCTCAGGTAGAAATTTTAGGAATGATGAGGATGCGTCGGATCGTCGTGCGGCTTCAGGAAAAACC
>NZ_JBFUAY010000255.1:0-5665 GCF_056406015.1 Rhizobium sp. P1_E1
TCGGTGAAGCGCGAAAGATCGGCCTCGGCACGGATAATGGCAAAGGAACGCTCGTAGATCGCATCGCCGCTGCGGATATAATCGTAGTCTGGCATTCCTATTCCTGTCGCAGCGCCTTCGAAACACCGGTTGCGCCGAGCCGTGTAAGGCAGGCGGCGGTCGATTCGCCAGCGTCTTTGTTGTCTTCGATGGACCGGGCGAGCCTCTCTATAGCGAAATCGATCCGACCGCCAGCGATCCGTTCGTCCGGCAGATCCGCCGCAAGCCCATTGAGGATGAGGCCATAACCTTCCGCTGAGCCCGTCAGGGTCAGCGCCGGCCGGGCATGAGCGCAGCCCTTGGCGCAGCCGGATAGATGCAGCGTCAGCGAACCGTCGAAAAGGGCAGGTGCTGCGGCAATGAGACGGCGCGCCAGAGTTCGGGTCTCGTAAAAGGCGGAGCCGCACGCGCCGGCGCCGGCACAGGCGGCGATATGCTCGGTATTCTCGCCAGGCTGGCTGCTGAAGCCATGTCTGGCTGCGGCGATCTGCATAGCCAGCACTGCATCGTCGGAAAGCCCGATGAGGAAGAAACCGCGGCCGGGCGCAAGCCGGATGGCTGTTGCGCCACGGGCCTTTGCCAGATCGAGCAAAGCGACCAGATCGGACGCTCTCATCTGCCCGAATTCCGGCCTGACGCCGAGTATGATTTTGCCGTCGTCAAGCCTGTGCGAGCCGGCAAGCGGCATGACTGCCGCGCGAGACGAAATGAATTGAAAGCCATCCATCGCGGGAAAACGCGCCCGCAGAAGCGTCGCGTCGATATCCCTTGCTCGCCTGCCCTGCCCGAGGGTCGCCAACAAGCTCAGAATTTCGCCGACGGCTGATATTGCCGCCTCGGCAGGACCGATCGCGACTGGGATTGCAGTTTCACCGTCGCCATTGATCGCGACAAGCCAATCCGCGTCGAATTGCGCGACGACACGAATGTCGGCGAACAGTGCTGACAATCCGAAGGATCCGCCGCCGTCGACGATAAGCGAGAGCTTCGGCGCGAGCCGCGGCGAGGCGAGCAGATCGTGGAGTGTACTGCGCAAGGCCATTTCCATCACGGCCGGATCGCTTATCTCCTCCGGGTCGATGCCGTGCAGCGGCGATGTCTCGATTGCCGGCCCTTCCGGCACGGTGATACCGGCGGCATCGATATCGGCCGCGAGCTGTCCGACGGTCTCAGCCCGAAGGCCTCGGATCTGCAGATTGCCGCGGGCGGTGATTTCGAGAATGCCGTTTCCATGTGCTGCGGCGGAGCGGGCAAGGCTTGCGAACTGCGACAGCGTCAGCGCGCCGCCAGCCGGCCGCAGCCGTACCAGGAAACCGTCGCCGGTCGGCATGGGCGCGGCAAGGGCGGGGCAGGCGCCGCGTCTACGCATCTTTGCCGCCGGGCGACCGTGCAGATCCGCCTTGCCTGTCCTGTCGCTTGCCTTTGCGGCCATAGTGCTCATTCTCGATCCTCTGGCCACTTCTTACATGATCGCAGCCGGGCCGGCAAAGCATGCGGGAAAGGCTTCGCACTGGCTATTCGTCGAAATCCAGTCCCTTGCGCAGAAGATAGATGTCCATGATCCAGCCGTGCTGCTGCCTGGCCTCGGTCCTGAGCGTCAGAATGTCGGTGGCGATGTCGCCAAGTCGTCCTGATCTGACGATCTCGTCCTTGGTTCCGAGATAGGCGCCCCAGAAGATCTCGGCATCGGGATCGTTGATCTTCGCAAAAGCCTGTTCGCCGTCGAGCATGACGACGGTGCTGTCGGTTAGAAGTCCATCCTGCGCCAGCCTGCGCCCTGTGGTGATCTCGATCGGTTTGCCGACGAGGTTGACGGGGATTCTGTGGCTGGCCGCCAGCGCCTGGATGCTGGTGATGCCGGGGATGACGCTGTAATCGAAATCCAGGCTGCTTTCCTGCCGCACGCGTTCGATGATGCGGATCGTGCTGTCGTAGAGACTGGGATCGCCCCAGACGAGAAAGGCGCCGCTGCCATCATCCGGGAGACCGGAGATCAGTTCTGCATAGATGCCGGCGATCTCACCGTGCCAGGCGTCGACGCTCTGCACATAGGTCTTGTCTGCCGTCTGCCTTTGCGGCACCGCGAACTCTGAAATCCTGCCGGCCTGCCGTGTGATATAGCGGTCGCAGATATCCCGCCGGATTTCGGCGAGCTCTTCCTTGCCGACGCCCTTGACCGGCAGGAAGACCACGTCGGCTGCGTTCATTGCGTTGATGGCCTGTATGGTCAGGTGCTCCGGGTTGCCCGTGCCGATGCCGATGATATGGATATGCTTCAAGCGGATACTCCCCGTTGAGTCCTGGCGGTCATGCCGAAAAAGCTTGGACGTCGCAAGGGCTGAAGGATGAGTTGGCCGCGGCCAACCGGGCCTGTGGATAGCGGCTTAGCCCTATTGTTGCTGCAAATCCCGAATCGTGTCACTTTTGATACGCTTTTTGACGCTATGTTGACAGAAAAGCGCATCGAAAAGGATTGGGTGTTTTGGACAACATTAGCGTATCGACGACAGATGTACGGATCGAGCGGCATGCGAACCAGCTTTCGCGGCAACTGAAGCTCCTCCGTGACAAGCTGTTTCCGCCGCTCTCGCAAAAGACGCTACGAACATTCTCCTCCGGCGAGGCGGCCCAGATGATCGGCGTCTCGGACGGCTATCTTCGCCAGCTTTCACTGGATGGCAAGGGACCGCAGCCGGATCTTGCCCAGAATGGCCGGCGTTCCTACACACTCGGTCAGATCAACGAATTGCGCCAGTATATGGCGAAGCTCAAGCCGAAGGACGCGCTGTCCTATCAGCCGTGGCGCCGTCCTGGCGAAAAGCTGCAGACGGTTGCCGTGACCAATTTCAAGGGCGGCTCGGCCAAAACAACGACGACGCTCTATCTGGCGCAGTATCTGGCGCTGGCGGGTTACCGGGTGCTTGCGATCGATCTCGATCCGCAGGCTTCGCTTTCCTCAATGCTCGGCGTTCAGCCCGAATTCGATCTTTCCGAGGGCGATACGCTCTATGGCGCAATTCGTTACGATGAGGGCCGCAAGACGCTGAAGGAGATTGTCCGCAAGACCTATTTCGACGGACTGGATCTGGTGCCGGGCAATCTCGAGCTGATGGAGTTCGAGCACGAGACGCCACGGGCACTGAACGATCGGCAGCGGCCGGGCGAGCTGTTCTTCCGTCGCGTTGGCGTTGCCATTGCCGAGGTAGAGGCCGATTACGACATCGTGGTGATCGACTGCCCGCCGCAGCTTGGTTACCTCACGCTTGGCGCCGTTTGCGCCGCAACATCGCTGCTCATCACCATCCATCCGCAGATGGTCGACGTCGCTTCCATGTCGCAGTTCCTGCTGATGACTTCAGATCTGCTTTCCGTCGTACGCAAGGCCGGCGGCGACCTGCAGCATGACTTCATCAAATATGTCGTCACTCGTCACGAACCCTTCGATGCGCCGCAGTCGCAGATCGTTGCGCTGCTGCGCAGTCTTTTCAGCGATGACGTGTTGACGGCGACCATTCTCAAATCGACGGCAATCGCCGATGTCGGTCTGACCAAGCAGACGCTCTACGAGATCGAGAAAGGGCAGGTGCGCCGCTCGACCTATGACCGGGCGTTGGAATCGGTCAATGCCGCCAACAGCGAGGTTCTCGCCGGTATTCACAAAGCCTGGGGCCGCACATGAGCAGACGCGATCGCCTGAAAGGCCTCTTCGACGATACGGCGCAGGAGTTGGCCGCGGCCAACTACGAGGAGCCATCTTCGCGCGGATCGGCCGGGCCGGTTCGGACGATGGCGCTGACTCTTGGCCGCATGGAGGAAGAGAGCAGGGCGATGCAGGAGGCTTTGCTCTCCGGTGAACGCATCGTCGAGCTCGATCCTGATCTGATCGATTCCTCTTTCGTCCGCGACCGCCTTGCCGACCAGCCGCTCGATACGGAAGACGAGCTGGTGCAGTCGATTGCTGAGAACGGCCAGGAAGTGCCGATCCTCGTTCGCCGCCATCCCAATGATGAGGACCGCTACCAGATCGCCTACGGCCATCGCCGCCTGCAGGCGGTCAAGCTGCTCGGGCTCAAGGTTCAAGCGATCGTCCGTAAGCTTGACGATACCGATGTCGTCATCGCGCAGGGCATTGAGAATTCGGCGCGTCGGAACCTTTCTTATATCGAGCGCGCGGTCTTTGCCCTCAATCTCGAGCTCAAGGGTTTTGAGCGTCCCGTTATCATGAAAGCGCTGTCGACGGATAAGACGGAGCTATCGAAGCTGATATCCGTCGCAAAAGCCATCCCCGCCGAAATCGTCAGGTCGGTCGGAGCCGCGCCTGGCATCGGGCGACGCAGGTGGATGGCGCTTGCCCAGGACTGGAACGGGATGACGGCCGCCCGGCTTGCGAAGCTCATTGCTTCGGGAAGTTTCCTGGCGGAAGAGAGCGACCGCCGTTTCGAGCTTTTGGTTGCCGAGCTCGCCAAGAAAGAGGCGAAGCCCGAAACCACGGAATATGACTGGAAGCCGAAGAGCGGCGGCAAGATTGCCGGCCGAATCAAGAGCGCCGGCAATTCCTTCACGATCGCGTTGAAGACCGGCGATGCGCCGGATTTCGGCGCTTACATTTCACGCCGTCTCGATGAGCTTTACGAAGCCTATCGGGCCGGCAAATTGCAAGCAGGAGAATAGGCCGCAAAAGAAAAAAGCCTCCGAACGTTGCCGTCGCGGAAGCCTTTCTCATATCTGGACAATCTGAGAATCGCACTTCCTCGAATCACTGTCAAGCATCTTCGGCATCCTTTTGGGTGGTAGCTTTCTTTTGCCTTGAGAAAAGGTGAGGGACATGGAACCTCAATATGTATCGACGCCCTTCGGGCGGCGATCGATGACGCTTGGCATGCTGGCAAGCCAGGAAAGCGCCAGCAAGGTCGATCCGGACGCATCGGTCGACAAGTGGAAGATCTTTCGTGCACTCTGCGAAGCAAAGGACATGGTCGGCGTATCGGACCGTGCCTTGGCTGTTCTCAACGCGCTGTTGACCTTCTATCCGAAGAACGAGATTGCCGAGGCCAACGGTTTCGTCGTCTTTCCGTCGAACGAGCAACTGTCGCTTCGCACGCACGGCATGGCCGGCACGACGTTGCGGCGGAACCTGGCGATGCTGGTGGAAGCGGGCCTGATCATCCGGCGGGATAGCCCGAACGGGAAACGTTTTGCCCGCCGCAACGGCGAAGGCGGGCTGGGTGAGGCCTTTGGCTTCAGCCTGGCGCCACTCCTGGTGCGCGCTCGCGAGATCGAGGCGCAGGCGGCTCAGGTGATGGCCGCCAGACTCGAATGGAAGCGCCTGAGGGAGCGCCTGACACTTTGCCGGCGTGACATCACCAAGCTCATCGAAATCGCGCTGGAAGAGGAAATTGCCGGCGAATGGATCGAGATGCAGAAGCATTTCAATCTGCTTTCCGCAAGCCTGCCGCGCCGTCCGTCGGCTGCTGAGATGGAAAGTCTGCTGGCTGATCTCGAAGCTTTCCGGGAATTGATCGTCAAGACGCTGAAATCGAAGTCGAAAACAGAAAAAACAGACGGCAATGATAACCAAAACGGTCGGCACATACATAATTCAAACCCACACCTCACATCTGAACTT
>NZ_JBFUAY010000256.1:0-5646 GCF_056406015.1 Rhizobium sp. P1_E1
GGGAAAAAGCCCGGCCGCGCACAAGGCCATGGCGCATGCGGCCAAGACGCTTGCGACAACAGGGCTCGCATTGATGTCGTCATCCGACCTCCTGGCAGCCGCGACGGCCGAGTGGCGAGAAAAGACCAGCGGTAAAGCCTATGTATGCCCGATCCCCGCCAATGTGATGCCCGCAACGGTTCACAGCCGGTAGTTCCCGTCCGCTCGGGCTTCCCGGCTATTTCCGCTTGTCGAGCGCGCGCCTGCTCGTCTTAGCGCTCTTGCAATAGTCTTTGTCCGGTCGGACGTCGGCCGTCTGCTCTGGATTTAGCCCTTTCACTAGGGAGCCGGGGCAAGTGAGCCCGGCGACTAAGGGCTGAGTGAAAGAGCAAATGCGGCGGGGACCATTCCCCGCCGTCCATCCATCCCCGTGGCTTGCGACCGGTCAGCGATGGCACCGGAATCGTAGCGCGGCGCTTGGCTATTGCGAGCCGCCGGATTTGCGTCGTCGCCGGCTGACCATCATTCCGCCGACGATGAGAACAATTCCGGTCGCGTTCGCCCAAAATGACGCTGGAACGGCGCTGATATAATCAAACGCCACCCCTGTTACCATCTGGCCACCGATGATCAGCAGAGCCGAATTAACCGCACCTATTCGAGCAATGACCCAACTGCCCGCGGCGACGAAAATAACGCCGATGGAACCACCCAGATAGGCGTACCAAGGCGCCTCGGCAGCGCCCGCAGGAAGCAGACCTCCGACAAGGAGACCAAGGCAGGTGAGGGCAGCAAAGCCTATGGCATGGTTCCAGAAGGATGCGATCAGCGGCGTGGTCGATATGCTCAACCGCCCATTGAGCTGACGACTGAGACCGACAAGCACACCGCCCAGGCAGGCCAGGAGAATGAACACCGTCACGCCGCACCTCGCCCAAACAGTATAATGAGTGCAGCCCCCGTGGCGACCAAGCCGAGTGCTACGATGTCTCGTCTATCTGGGCGTCGCTTTGGCAGACCGAACAGTCCCCAACTGTCGGCCGCGACGCTGAAGGCGACCTGGCCTGCCAAACCCAAAGCCAAGGTGCCGGAGAGCCCGAGCGGTGAGTTGACCGCAGTCGAGGTCAGAATGACCGTTGCCGCGCCGGATATCCCACCGAGATAGGCCCACCAAGGTGCGTTGGGGGCTTTTTCTACCATCGGTGCGCGTCGGCGGTGGACCACCAGGAGCAGAATGACGGCTGCGATGATGCCCGTGCCGTGTGCGGTCCAAGATGAGAACAGGGGATTGCCATAACGGGCCAACTCGCCGTTGAGGTGCACCATGAAAGTCAGGAGCCCGCCCGTGGCAAAAGCTCCGATGAAGTAGATGGGATGCGAATTACGTGCTTCGGTGGTCATTGCAGATCCTGTCAAGAATCGATTGCGCCCGATATTTTTCAAATTGCCACTAAGGCCATTCATCGGCATTTTCAGCAAGATGATTAGCACCGTCCGATCGACACATGGTTGGTGTATTTGACAGACTAAATTCGAGCGACGTCCTACAATGCAAGATGATGCCGCGTCCGCGGATCTCGATGATCCAGATGCCTCCACGATGCCGAAAGCCGGATTGTCGGAAATCCTCGTACCTGGCCTTTCCGCGGTTTTCTGCGGATTGAATCCGGCTCTGTCGGCCGTTCGCGACGGGCATAATTTCTCGAACCCGAGCAACCGTTTTTGGCGCGTGTTGCATCTGGCTGGATTTACACCGCGTCTGCTGCGGGCGGATGAAGAGCGCGAGCTGCTGCAATATGGCTGTGGTCTGACATCGGCGGTTTCACGTCCGACGAAAAGCGCAAGCGAGCTCAAGAGGCAGGATTATCTCAGCGCCGCGCCGGAAAGGCGGCATACGCGGCGATCAGTCTTCGAGCCGATGTTGAATGGGGTCGGCAACCCGAGAAATTTGCCGGCGCCGCCGTCTGGCTGTTGCCAAATCCGAGCGGCCTCAACAGAGCCTTCACCTTGACGACGTTGACCGAACACTATCTCGAGCTGAGATTGACGCTGTAACCGTCCTCCGTCGATCTCGAAATTGCGGTGAGCATCATTCGGGAGAAATGTCATGGTACACTTGCTTTCGGTCAATGTGGGCGTGCCGCGCGACGTCGCCTGGCAAGGCAAGATCGTCAACACGGCCATTTGGAAGACGCCGGTTGACGGCCCGCGTATGGTGCGGCGCCTGAACGTTGACGGCGATGGACAAGGCGACCTGGCTGGCCACGGCGGCGAACGCCGCGCAGTCTTTGTCTATCAAATCGATTCCTATCGCTACTGGCAGGAGCAATTGCGCCGAGACGACTTCGTCTACGGGCAGTTCGGCGAGAATTTCACCGTCGATGGCCTGCCCGACGCAGAGGTCTGCGGCCGGGCGATACGCCGGTTGTTCTGATGAGTGCCGGGATCGGAGTGACGCCGGTGCTGGCGATGCTTCATGTTTTGGCAGCCGAAGCATCGAGGCGGGAAGTCTGGTGGTTATATGGAACCCGCAATGGCCGCGAACATCCGTTTGCCGAGGAGGCGCGCGGGCTGCTTAAGGCGCTCGCTCACCATCATAGCCATATTTGCTACAGCTCTCCCGACCCCAAGGATCGGCCCGATATAGATTTCGACGCTCGCGGCCATCTGGATGCGCAAGCGCTCAAGTCGCTCAACCTGCCGCGCGATTGTGACGTCTATGTCTGCGGACCGTCGAGCTTCATGAGCGATCTGACCGTCGGCCTTGCCGTCTTGGGCGTCGCGCCGGATTGCATCCACACCGAGATGTTTGGCGCCGGTCCTGCGATGACCCCCGGCATAGCTGTTTCGCCCCGCCGGCCGCCACATTTGCCGGCCGGGCTCCCAGGCTCGGGGCCGCTGGTGTCATTTGCCCGCACTGGTCTTAATGTGCGCTGGGATCCGACATTCCAGAGCTTGCTCGAACTGGCCGAGGCCTGCGATGTGCCTGTGCGATGGTCGTGCCGAACTGGCGTCTGTCACACCTGCGAGACCGGACTTGTGGAGGGAAATGTCGGCTACCGGCCGGAGCCTGTCGATGCTCCGGCGGATGGCAATGTGCTGATTTGCTGCTCAAAACCTGAGGGCGACATCGTGATTGATTTGTAACTCCTGGACGAACGCGCCGACCGTGACTCTTGCTGACGACGCACGGCGCGGTAATGGCCCGGTGTCGTCACTGCCTTGCAAGCATGGAGGATGCGATGCTGCTCAAGGGTGAACGAACATTCGTGGTGCGGGATATGGGAGGCTTCGTCGCGCACATCAACATGCCAGGGTGGTTGAAGCCCAAGCCGACCGATCACGGCCAAGGCCCTCTCGCCATGGTCGTTGAATCCGTCCTCGATCCTGGCCGCCTGATCGCCATGCACGAGCACAGGAACGACGAAATTATTTCCTGGGTGCCCGAAGGCGTCATGCGTCACGACGACAAAGCCGCTGGCCGGTTGGTGATCGACCGTGACCATCTGATGGTGATGAATGCCGGAGCAAGCTTTTGGCATTCTGAAGAGACGCTGGCATCCGACCCGCCTCTGCGAATGCTGCAGATCCTCGTTCGCCCTTATGCGGTCGATCTGGAGCCGAAGATCCAGCACGGGCCGATGCCAGCTGCCGCGGCAAACGTCTGGCGACACCTGGTCGGGCAGGAAGGAGAGGGCGCCCCCTTCTATGTCCGCAGCGCAATCGACGTCTTCGACATGCGGCTGGACGCGGGCGTACGGGTGGAATTCCCACAGAAACAAGGCCGAGACCTCTATTTCTATGTCTTTGGCGGTTCCGTTGTCGTCGATAAGCAGACGTTCGCCGAAGGCGAGCAGGGGCTGCATTTATCTGATGACAAGCTCGAAGTAGAGGCGCAGAGTGCAAGCACGTTGGTCGCGTTTCTGCTCGACCCGAACGCATCTATCACCAGGCAGGGGACTGTCGGCGACCACAAGAAGATCCCGCCGGCAATCATCATTCGCGCGTTCCTGCGATGGAGGAAATTTCGCCATATGTGGCGTCGTCATCTTTCGCATCGCCGCTCGAAGACCGAAAAGGCGATATGAATGGAACAAGGATGCCCCGAACGGGTTTCGAACCTTAGCGTTCAATAGGAGGAGCATTTCATGCCTACGGTTGCCGCCACACCCATCACCCCACCAGACCAGCACGTGGTAACAGCGCGCGAAGCCATCGAGCCGCTTTATGAGAAGCTTGAGCTTCAAACGGAATCGCTGGTCCTGTCTGCGGCGCTGGAAGCGGGATGGTCTTCGGATGAGGCAACCGAGGCACTGGCGGCGCTTAGACTGCAGGATGCACTTTCCACCCTTGGACGAACGGCCTGACCGATAAAACTCCGGCAAAGATCGGGTTACGTGGTTAGCACAGCACCTTCCGGGCCTCAGATAGATTCTGTGAGATGTTATCCCATTTCACTCGATGATTTCTAATCTCAACCACGAACCGCGCCAAGCCTTTTCAAAAGCAGCGGAGGTCACAAGACCTCGATCCTACTTGAAATCTTCGCCGATGCTATGTATATGCATGTGTATATACATAGGAGTCCGACGTGGTCAATTCCCGACATMAAGAGCCAATTCCCCAGCGGGAGGCCAAGCTTTTCAGAAACAACAAGAGTCAGGCTGTACGAATCCCGGCTGACTTTGAGCTACCCGGTGACCGAGTGATGATCCACCGCGACGGCGATCGGCTCATTATAGAGCCTGTGCACCGGAAGAACCTCCTGGAAGTTCTGGCTGGTTTGGAGCCGCTTGGTCCTGAAGATCAGTTTCCCGATGTCGACGATACCCTGCTTCCTGTGGAGGAAATCGACCTGTGAGCAGGCTTTATATGCTGGACACCAATATCGTCTCGGAGCTTGCTCGAAACCCGATGGGCATAATCACCCGACGCATCGCCGAGGTTGGGCCCGATGCAATTTGCGTCAGCATTATCACGGCGTCGGAGTTGCGCTACGGGTGCGCCAAGAAGGGATCACCGAAACTTCTAGCACAGATCGAAGCCATCCTTGGCAGCGTACCGGTGCTTGCGCTGGATCTGCCCGCCGATGCTGAATACGGTGGCATCCGGGCTGAACTGGAGGCTGCTGGCAAGCCTATCGGTCCAAATGACTTATTCATCGCCGCCCACGCCTCTGCCCTCGGAGCAGTTCTGGTGACGGCGAACATGGGCGAGTTCATGCGTATCCGCGCTTTGCAGGTCGAAAACTGGTTGATTTGAAAGGGCGACAGGCCATTTTCTAATGTCGATTTGTCCTGCCGCATCCTTCTTTCTGGATCCGGCCTTGCAATCCGGACCAACGAAAAGGATCATTGGTCACGTACAACCCAGAACCAAGCAGAAGTTCCATAAGATAGATTACGCCACTTTTGCAACTATAGGATTATTTAAATATCAAAGCGCAACCTGTCGATTATTGCAATGGCTTCGCTTTGGAGATCTCTGCATGTCCCTTCGCTTGCCGTCGAGAACACCAACAAACGCATTCGCCACTTCATGCCAGGCGAGACCGATCTATCTGGTGTCACCCAGCAACAGCTTGTCGATCTGGCGCATCACCTCAATGCGCAGCCACGCAAATCCCCCTGATACAAAACACCAGCTGAAGTATCCCCTACCTTGACG
>NZ_JBFUAY010000257.1:0-5622 GCF_056406015.1 Rhizobium sp. P1_E1
GAACCGAACGGCGCGAAGAGCGCGAGTGTCAGGAAAGCGCTGACCACGGTCGGCGGCAGACTTGGCACGTCGGGACTGATGCGCGGAATGATGATGACGAGCGCGAAGGACGCGGTCATGCCGAGCGCCAGCAGGTCGCCCCAACCGGTGCCGCCGCCGATCGACGAGGCGACGATGACCGCGACACCGAGGAGCGAAATGCCGCCGGCAATCAGCGTCCGCCTGGAGACCCTCTCCCTGAGGATGACCCAGCCGAGCAACGCTGCGATAAAGGGCGCGGTCGCATAGATCATCGTCACATTGGCGACGGTGGTCATGTAAAGCGCCCCGATGAAGCATACCTGACTGAAGGTCTGGCATGCGATCATGGCAAGACCGGACGGATGGAAGACGGATCGCCATTGCTGCCGCGAGATGCCCCCTTCGAGGAAAAGGCAGGGGATCAGCAGAAACAGGCCGCCGAACAACGATCGCCAGGCAATCGCCGTCCATACGTCGGTCGTCAGGAGCCGCGAGTAGACGCCGCTCGCGCTCCAGGCAAGTGTCGCGGCAATGATGAGAAGCACACCCTTCTCGTGCTCGCTGCCTGCGAGGCGTCTGGCCGGATTTTCAATGCTCACGCAGATATTCTCAAAGAAGGAAGTCGAACGCCGTTCATTTCTGCGCCAAGAATTGACATCAGACAAACGAATAGTAGAGATACCTATCATCGATTTTTTCTATGGCTAACCCATGCACGAACCGATTGAGAGCGACCTGCTCAGAACCTTCCTGGTCGTTGCCGAGACCTCCAATTTCTCCGCGGCTGCCCAGCGCATCGGGCGGACGCAGTCGGCGGTCAGCACTCAGATTAAGCGGCTTGAGCAGACGATCGGCGAAACCCTGTTCGAACGGGGCGCCCGCGGCGTGCTGCTGACGCGCCAGGGCATACAGCTCGTCCCCTATGCCCGCAGGATAATCGACCTCCTGAACGAGGCCGCCGCGACGATCCGCAGCAAACCGCTGGACGGACCGGTGCGCATCGGAATTCCGGAGGAATACAGCCAGACGGTGCTGCCGGCGGCCCTTGCGGCTTTCGCCGTACGCCACCCGGCCGTCGAGGTCACCGTGTCCTGCGACTACACAGTTCGCAACTTGGCCGCCCTCGAGCGGGATGAGCTCGATCTGGCCGTCGTTTTCGACTGGAGCGATGAGACGAAAGGCGAGGTCATCTGCATCGATCCCACAGTCTGGGTCACATCGTTGGTCCACCGGCTGCACGACATCGATCCCCTGCCGATAGCGACCTATCGCAACTCCACCTGGTCGCGCGATTTTGCGCTCCGGTCACTGGAACAGATCGGCCGCAACTATCGAATCGCTTTCATTGCCGATACCGGCTCGGGGCTGAAGAATGCCGTGACCGCAGGCCTTGCCGTCACCACGCTTTCCCGCAGCAGCATTCCGCCCGGCTGCCGGGAACTCACCGCCGAAGACGGTTTCCCGCCGGTCGATTCCTCCAAGGTCGTGCTCCGCCGGAGCACTTACCGTTCCAGCGAGGCCGTTCGGGAACTTGCCGAAATGATACGGGACGCATTCCAGCCTATGCCCGCATCTCCGATGACGTGATGCGGCGCCGCAAGCGGCGCCGGGTCTCGGACGGGCTTTCGGAAAAACTCGCCCGGTAGCTTCTCGCAAAGGCTGAGGCCGAGTTGAAGCCGGTTGCCGCCGCGATGTCGGCGAAGGAGGCCGTCGTCTCGATCACCTTGCGGCGGGCCGCATTCAAGCGCAGGGCGAGATAATGCACATGCGGCGGCGCGCCGATACTCTGCTGGAAGAGATCCTGCAGATGTCGGGCGCTGATGCCCACCCTGCGGGCGAGCCGCGTGAGAATCAGAGGCTGCTCGATATGCTCTTCCATCAGCCGCACCGCTTGCGCGACACGGGGATCGTGCATGCGCAACCCAGCCGAGGCTGCGGAAAGTGACTCATCGGCATGGAAGGACGGCTGCTCATAGCGGAACAGCCGGCTGACCTCGAGCGCCARCGAATAACCCTGCCGCTGCCTGATCACTTCCAGCATYAGGTCGACGGTTGGAAGCGAACCGGAGGTCGTCAGCCGCTTGCCGTCGATGACGAAACGATCCTTGACGGCCCGCACCTCAGGATAGGCCAGCGCAAAATCCTCGTAGTCCTCCCAGTGGACGGTCGCCGGCAGTCCGTCGAGCAGGCTTGCTTCCGCCAGCAGCCATGTGCCGGACTCGATGCCGGCAATCACCGTGCGATAGCGGGCAGCCTGGGAGAGCTGCATCTTGAGGGCCGGCGTCGCGCTGTGGCGCCAGTTGTAACTGGCAAGCACGAATAGCGGCGTATCCTCGGTCGTCGCCTTGAAAGCGCCTTGTGCGGGCACGGCGATATTGCTGGTGGTCGGGACCGGTGCTCCGTCCGGCGTGAGCAGCCGCCAGCGATAGAGCTCGCTGCCGGAAATGCGGTTGGCACCGCGCAGCGGCTCGATCACCGAGGCGATCAGGATCAGGTTCGCGTCCGGCAGGACGAGAAGGTCGATATCGAGCCGTTCCGTCGATCGCAGCAGCAAGGCCACCTCCCTCGGAGTTCCGATAATGTATCAATTGCTTCCGAAAATGCAACGCATCGCCATCGATCCTGTCGCGTAATGCGGACAAGACGAGGGAGAACAAATACATGCCTCTTGCGATGAACCGCGATGTCTTCATCACCTGCGCCGTCACCGGCGCCGGCGATACGGTTTCCAAATCCAGCCACGTGCCGATCACTCCCAAGCAGATCGCCGATTCCGCCATCGATGCGGCAAAGGCCGGTGCTGCGGTCGTTCACTGCCATGTCCGCGACCCGGAAACGGGTGCTGCCAGCCGCCGCAACGATCTCTACAGGGAAGTCACCGACCGCATCCGCTCGGCCGATGTCGACGTCGTCCTCAATCTCACCGCCGGCATGGGCGGGGACCTGATCTTCGGCGATGTCGAAAGCCCCCTTCCCCTCAATCCTAAGGGCACGGATATGGCCGGCGCCACCGAGCGCGTCAGCCATGTCGCCGAGTGCCTGCCGGAGATCTGCACGCTCGACTGCGGCACGATGAATTTCAATCTCGGCGACTATGTCATGACCAACACGCCGGCCATGCTGCGGGCCATGGCGAAGAAGATGACGGATCTCGGCGTGCGGCCCGAGATCGAGGCCTTCGACACCGGCCATCTCTGGTTTGCCAAGCAGCTTGCCGAGGAAGGCCTGATCGAAGACCCGGTGCTGATCCAGCTCTGTATGGGCATTCCCTGGGGTGCGCCCGACGATCTCAATACCTTCATGGCGATGGTCAACAACGTGCCTCAGAGCTGGACCTTCTCGGCCTTTTCGATCGGCCGCAACGCCATGGCCTATCCGGCAGCCGCCGTTCTCGCCGGCGGTAATGTGCGCGTCGGCTTGGAGGACAACCTCTTCGTCGGCAAGGGCCAGCTCGCCACCAATGCGCAACTCGTCGAAAAGGCCGTGCAGGTGGTCGAGGGCATGGGTGCCCGGATCATCGGTCCGGAAGACGTTCGCAAGAAACTCAAACTGACGAAGCGCTGAGGACGGCATGACAGGGATCACCAAAGCGGCTTGTATCGGCGGCGGCGTCATCGGCGGCGGATGGATCGCGCGATTTCTGCTGGCTGGCATCGACGTGAATGTGTTCGATCCGCATCCGGAAGCGAGCCGCATCGTCGGCGAAGTGCTTGCCAACGCCGAAAAAGCCTATGCCATGCTGACCGGAGCACCCCTGCCGCCCCGCGGCAGGTTGACCTTCTGCACGACGCTCGAGGAAGCCGTCGCCGGCGCCGACTGGATTCAGGAAAGCGTGCCGGAAAGGCTCGACCTCAAGCGCGGCGTCCTGACGGAGATCGATGCTGTGGCGCGCCCGGACGCCCTGATCGGCTCTTCCACCTCAGGCCTGCTGCCGACCGATCTGCAGCGCGACATGAAGCATCCCGAACGCCTCTTCGTCGCCCACCCCTATAATCCCGTCTATCTGCTGCCGCTCGTCGAAATCGTCGGTGGCGAAAAGACCTCGACGGCGACCATCCAGACGGCGATGGAAAGACTGGTGCCGATCGGCATGAAGGGCGTCCACATCGCCAAGGAGATCGAGGCCTTTGTCGGCGACCGGCTGCTCGAAGCGCTCTGGCGCGAGGCCTTGTGGCTGATCCACGACGATATCTGCACGGTCGAGACGCTTGATGACGTCATCCGCTACTCTTTCGGCCTGCGCTGGGCGCAGATGGGCCTGTTCCAGACCTACCGCATTGCCGGCGGCGAGGCTGGCATGCGCCACTTCCTCGCCCAGTTCGGTCCATGCCTCGCCTGGCCGTGGACCAAGCTCACCGATGTCGTCGATCTCGACGATGCACTGATCGAAAAGATCGGCCGGCAATCCGATGAACAGGCGGCTGGACTGTCGATCCGCGAGCTCGAACGCATCCGCGACGAAAACCTCGTCGGCATCCTGCAGGCCCTGAAGGGCGGTCACGACGGCGAGGGCTGGGGCGCCGGCAAGCTGCTGAAAGACTTCGAGCAATCGCTCTGGGCAGAAGCCGGCAGGGCAAATACGTCTTTCGACCCGTTGAAGCCGCTGCGGCTTGTCGAGACGAAAGTCGGCCCCGCCTGGGTCGACTATAACGGCCATATGACCGAACACCGTTATCTGCAGGTTTTCGGGGATACCTCGGATGCATTGCTGCGCCTCATCGGCGTTGATCTCGCCTATGTCGAGGCGGGGCGGAGCTATTACACGGTGGAAACCCACATCCGCCATCTCGGCGAGGCGAAGCTCGGCCAGGCGATCCATTCGACCTGCCAGATCCTCTCCGTCGACGAGAAGCGGCTGCATGTCTTCCACACCCTCCACGACACAGTGACGGGCGAAGCTCTGGCAACCGCCGAGCACATGTTGCTGCATGTCGACAGCAAGGCCGGCAAGGCGACACCGGCGCCGGCCGTCATTCTCGACAAAGTCAGGTCGATTGCCGAAGCGCATGCGAATTTGGTCGCGCCTGAAGGTGTTGGCCGTCACGTCGGCCAGAAACGGTAGGAGGATCGGCATGAATTTCGGACTGAGCGAAGAACAGGAAATGATCGTCGAGACGGTCCGCGCCTTCGTCGAGACCGAAATCTATCCGCACGAGAACGAGGTCGAGCGCAGCGGTGTCGTCCCGCCGGAGCTCGGAGACGAGATCCGGCGCAAATGCATCGATCTTGGCTTCTATGCCTGCAATTTCCCGGAAGAAGTCGGCGGCGCCGGCCTCGACCATGTCACCTTCACGCTGGTCGAGCGGGAGCTCGGGCGCGGTTCCCTGGGGCTGACGGTTTTCTTCGGCCGGCCCTCCGGCATCTTGATGGCCTGCGAGGGCGAGCAGCGTGAGCGCTACCTCCTGCCCGCGGTGCGCGGCGAGAAGATCGATGCGCTCGCCATCACCGAGCCGGACGCCGGTTCTGACATGCGCGGCATGAAATGCGCCGCCCGCCGCGACGGTGGCGATTTCGTCCTCAACGGCACGAAACATTTCATCTCCCATGCCGATGTCGCCGATTTCGTCATCGTCTTTGCCGCGACGGGCGAGGAGGAAACGC
>NZ_JBFUAY010000258.1:0-5579 GCF_056406015.1 Rhizobium sp. P1_E1
GCCCTTCGCTCTCCTGGGATGGGCCGCAATGAAACGCCCTCAGTTCTTGCCGACGACGCTGGCTGGTCGCCTCATGCGCTACGACCTACGGAAGAAGCCCGTTCGAAGCGGCATGTACTATGCCAAGGCGACCTTGTGTAGCTGGAGCGGGCAGGCCTTCGTCAAGGTGACGGCAGCCCGCATCGGCGATACCATTCGGAGAGATGCCGCCGCCCATTGCCGATGAAGCCCGCGACTGATCATCGTCGTCGGTGCATGGCGATTTCATTCCCGCAGTCCTGCGCGTCGACATCCCGATGGATCCGGGAAACCTCATGGTTTTTCGGCGAGATCGGTACCTGTTATGCCGTCGGGGATCCGGGGTTACGCCCGCGGCCCAAAACGGAATGGCTTCGATCGACTGCCGGAGCGGATTCTAGCAGGGGAACATCCCAACGGGTACGATATTGGTCGCATGGGCGTGGGTGGACTGCTAATGGAAATCCAGACAGGGTCGATGCCGCGTGAGACCTTGAAGGAGACGTCATTGCAGCCAAAGGTCGCAATCGTCCTGCTGGCGGCAGGAATGGCAACGCGCATGGGCCCGAACGGAGGTCACAAGCTGCTGGCTGCTTTTGACGGCATGCCGCTTGTTCGCCGGTCAGCCCTGATCGCGATGGGCAGCGATGCCGCATCGGTCACGGTTGTCGTCGGCCATCGCCAAGATGACATCCGCAAGGTCCTGGTCGATCTCCCGGTGACGATCATCGCAAATCCGGCCTACCCGGCGGGCATGGCAAGTTCGCTTACGACGGGCTTTGCCGCTGCCGCGGCCGACGACACGGAGGGCGTTCTCGTCATGCTCGCTGACATGCCGGGCGTGACCACAGACGATTTGAACAGAATGATCACCGCGTTTCGCGACGCCAATGGCGCATCTATTGTTCGCGCCGTATCGCAAGGCAAGCGCGGAAATCCGGTCATCCTGCCGCGGGCGCTGAACGATGCCGTTCTCCGCCTGGAGGGAGATGTGGGCGCCCGCCATCTGATCGAAACCTCCGGGCTGGCGGTGACAGACGTCGAGATTGGTGATGCGGCGCAGATCGACGTCGACACGCCGGAGGCGATCATTGCGGCCGGCGGGACACCTGCTGGAACAGTCTGAAGGCTTATAATGTTGACTGAGCCAACCTCGGCGAGCCGTGATCTCGTCGTACGGCTGTCACTGACGGCTATCTGCTCGACAAGCTAGCCAGGGACGGCGCCTGTGTTCGAAGGGCTATGTCACGTTGTTCGCTTAATCGCCGACAAAGCGTTTGCCGATGAATTTACGCAGTTGCGCCGGTCACGACTTTCCAATGCGCTGATGCGATGACTATGGGTGCCGAGGGCTGAGCGTTTCTGGTGAGACGGGACGAAATAGTTCTGGTTGCTGAAAAGACCGAGATGAAACGTTGAAAGCCGCCGGCAGATCGAAATCCATGCATCATCCGTTCTCGTTTTCGAGGTGGCACATGAGAATTCTCAGCGCGATTGTTCAGGCCCATATTGCGAAGCAGGTAATAGTGCAGTGCGTCCTTGGTCTGATAGTACTCCACGAGGCCCATCGATGCCGTTGCCCGCCGATTTTCCGATCTTTCGCCGTCTACCGTTAGGTAGCCATGAACGAAGATCGATGACGGGAGCAGCACTTCGGCAGACAGGAGTATCGCTGGCCATTAAATCGCGTGAAACTTGGAAATTTCCTTGCCGACAAAGTGGGAGGGCTCGCCTTGCTGTGCCCAGTTTCGCCAGAACAGGGTTTCGTCGGAACCGTAATCGAGCCTTCTGAGATAGTTCGCCAGAGCATCGAACCAGACATAGATAACGTCGTTGCTCCCAGGCACGGGCACGCCCCAGCCGCGTGCTCGTTCAGCACTACGCGAAGGCGCGCAAATTCATCGCAAAATTCTCGAGCAGCTCTGACACGTATAGCGTGGTGAAGGGCGAATACATTGCCATGCGCCTGGCCGCGCTTTCAGGTCTGAATGTATCGCCTGTAAAGGTCGTCCGAGCGTCGGGGAAGGACGTATTGCTTGTCCAGCGCGCTGGCAACGCTTGGTATCGCCGGTCGATGGTATCCGCCTTGACCATGCTCGAGCTCGACGAAATGCACGCGCGATATGCAAGCTATCAGGATCTGGCTGAAAGCGTACGCGTTTTACCTCCGTTCCTGAAACATTGAGAGAGCTGTTTTCTCGCCTTTGCTTCAATGTCCTCGTTGGTTGGCAGACGGGTTGCCGACACTGGCTATTGCGCCTTGAAACGTTGGCGGTAGAGTGGGCGGCCAAGTTGCCGACGACGCTATCCTCGAACGGCCGCTTCAATTGCCGCGACGTCGATCTTCTGCATCTTCATCATCGCGTCGAAGGCTCTTTTTGCTTCAATCCCACCAGTTCTCATGGCATCCATCAAAACGCGCGGCGTGATCTGCCACGAGATTCCCCAACGGTCCTTGCACCACCCGCATTCGCTTTCCCGTCCGCCATTTCCAACGATGGCGTTCCAATATCGGTCGGTTTCCTCCTGGTTTTCTGTCGAAATCTGGAATGAGAATGCTTCACTGTGTTTGAAGGTTGAGCCGCCGTTCAATCCGACGCAAGAGACACCGGCAACCGTAAATTCGACAACCAAAACGTTGCCGACTTTTCCATCCGGATAATCGCCGGGTGCTCGAATAATGGCTCCGACAGCGCTATCAGGGAAAGTCTGCGCATAAAAGTTTGCAGCTTCCTCGGCATCTTTCTCGAACCAAAGGCAGATCGTGTTCTTGGCCATTTCAGTCCCTTTCATGATTTGGTGTGAGGGGTCTAGCAGTCGTCATGATTGAAAGACGGACGAGTTATCGAGGAACCGACATCATCCCAAAAAGATTCTTTGGTCGGCAACGGTAGCGATATCGGCGCGGGAGATGACGGCGGAGAAAATCGTCGTCTTCAAGCGATAAGGTTCGTCATCCAAATCTTATTTGCCCAAGGCGACGATGGGGCTCTTGAGACGATATGAACTTCTGACCCGTCAAAGATCAAACCGCTGCCCGCGTCCATCGAACAGGACCAGCGCACTCCCGGTTTAGTGCTCAATGACCCGGTAAACTGCGCTCGGCAAGGTGACGCGCGAGCGTCTCTAAAAAGCAAGGTTGCGACGAATGACTTCAGGCGCTCGGCAAATTGATTTGGGCCAGCCGACTCGTCCCAGCCGGGCTGAGTCAGGCGCTTAATTGTCCCTATAAGCTGTACCAGCATTGGACGGCTTCCCATTGAAGCGCGACCTCTACTCAATGAGCTGCGGCAGGCACTCTCCTTGAAGTAGCTGTGTAACGATGTCAGCGCGTCGCGCGTCTCAAATCTTGTCTAAAACCCCTAGAGCGGCTGCGGTTCTTYGGATCCTCGACGCGTCGAAATCCGCGTCGTTCTCCAGAGCTGTCACCTCCGCAACAGTCAGACCAGTAGTTTCTGCGACGTCGTCCAGCGAATAGCCGCGAGCCTGGCGAGCCTCTGCAAGCAGGGCGCCGATGGACGGGACAACAGGGGATTTCGCAATCTTCGAGGCCATGTTCATGTCGTTGAGGCTCCTTTTGGCGGCCGGAAAACGTGCAAACCGTTTTCTAGTTCCACCGCTGCCGACCGCGTCCGGCAGCGGACGATTTCTCGATTTCCGCGGGCGCTCTTTCTATCAGTTTGTGCGACGGAGTACAGATCTGACGTGATGAAGGAGCGGACGCCCCTTGCATGCGGCCGACGAGAGGTATCGTAGATGCCGCCTCAGGCGAAACAAACAGATCGAACTGCTGTCTTTCGCTACCTCGGGTTCATTCTTAAAACGACTCTTCAGACTACATCGTCCGACAGATCCGCTATAAGGGATCGCTCRTACAGATCAGGAGAAAACATGGAGACCGTGGAGATCAGCAACCGCAGTGACTTGGCGCTCTGGGCAATCCAACGCGCGCAAGCAATCGTTGCGGCCGAAGGTGCGGCCTTCGCGATGGCTGCTCGTGATATGAATGAGGAAGCGCTGGCGGAGACTGCCGCCGCACTTGGCAAGGCCATCAGCGATGCCATGCTCGAGGTCTTCGACGGCCTGCTAGAAGAATAGTCTCAAGCTTGAGTCTCGGGATAGCAGGCGCTTTCTGACCAATATTTTAATATAATTTTTGGTCAGTAATCGAGTGAAAAGCCAACTGAAATCCAAGGGTTGAGATGCGCGGCTGATTGCGCGCGGTATCGGGCTGCGCCAACGCGTGGATCGAAGTGAACAAATCTGAAATCTCGGAGCTGCTTGGTTGCTCCGGTTGCGCCGAGCCGGCGTCGCATGCGAAATTGAAGGCGCCTCCCCGGCATTCGATCCAGTGCTCGACCCATCCGGTACGGCGATGCGGGGCATACCGGTGCCGGGCACCGGGAAAGAGCAGGAAAATAGAGCCTTCGGGTATCGTTGTCGGTCTCCACCCGTCCGGTGCCCGCTCCCCGTCGTCATTCCCATGGTGGATTGCCGCGAACTCCTGGATCGCAACCCCTACTGCTATTGAACTTCGCCTTCCTGTTCAACACAATCTATATTCTGCTCAACACGGGAGATTCTTATGGCTACCCAACCACGAACTGTTGCGGAAAGCGAAGCGGAAGTCGCGTTGACTCGCAATAGGCTCGTACTTGAGCAAGCGAAGGCCGTCGGTCTCCTTGGTACGGCGAAGAATACCCGCTTGTCGGGGCGAGTGCCGTCGGAGTTGATCGAGGCAGCCAAGAAGCGTGCCCATGTTACATCTGACACTGAGTTGCTGGAATTGGCGCTTTCACGGCTGGCTCTCGAAGACGACTTTGGCGCACGTCTGGTGGGCCGCAAGGGCCGCATCCCGRCGGATATCGATCTTGGGATTTGAACTCTCTGAAATCCCGCGATCACTAAAGCCCCAGAAGCACGTCGGGACGCTCGAGCGCAGGCCCCGACGAAGATCTTCCTTGGGCTGCCGACGAACCGGCAATCGGAGGGCCTCTGTTCCTGGATACGAGCGTCTACCTGGATGTTTCAAGGGCGCTCGCCGGTGGAGGTCGATAGGCTGATCACGTATCGCCTATGTCACCATTCGGCGGTCTGCCTGTCTGAGCTGACCCATGCCTTCGGCCGACTGGACCCTAGCGGAATAGCCGGGGGGCGCTGGCAACAGATGTAAACTGCCTGCAGCTCCACGACAACGCCGCGCGGTTTTGTCGGGTCTAGCCGTCTCGGTAGCCGCCGAGAACGTCGGCTGTCGCCTGCACCGCATACTGATGCTGTGAGGTGCGGGCAAAGCCCGCACCTTTTGCTCATCGCCTCAGTTCTTGGTGACGAAGTCCTTGACGTTGGCAGGCGTCACGAGCTGGAAGGGAATGTAGACCTTCTTGTCGATCTTTTCGCCCTTGGCGAGCTTGAGCGCTGCATCGAGCGAGCCCTTGCCCTGGCCGGCGGCATCCTGGAACACCGTGACGTCGAGATCACCCGCCTGCATGGCGGCAAGCGCGTCCTGCGTGGCGTCGACGCCGCCGACGACAACCTTGGTCATATCCTTGCCGGCTGCCTTC
>NZ_JBFUAY010000259.1:0-5549 GCF_056406015.1 Rhizobium sp. P1_E1
CTGTGAAAGCCCCTGGTTCTTGAACTCACGATAGAAGGCGATGATGGAGTCGCCGACCACGTTGGACAGGACCACGTCGGCGCCCGATTCCTTGATCTTGCTGACCATGACGGCCCATTCCGAATGGCCAAGCTCCAGATATTCGTCCGCCACCCATTCGGCGCCGGCTGCCTCGATCAGCTTCTTGGAAACCTTGGCCATCTCGCGCGGATAGACATAGTTCGAGCCGACGATGAAGAATTTCTTCTTGCCCAGTTTCTCGACGATCCAGGGGATGTAGTTGGAGAGCTGTTGGTTCGGAACGGCACCGGAATAGACGACGTTGCGCGAGCACTCGAAGCCTTCGTAATGTGTCTGGTAGAACAGCATCGCGCCCCGTCGCTCGAAGATCGGCAGCACGGCCTTGCGGCTGGCCGAGGTATGGCAGCCGAACACGGTGGAGATCTTGTCCTTGAGGATCAGCTTCGAAGCTTTCTCGCTGAAGGTCTTCGGATCGGAAGCTCCATCTTCGACGACCACCTCGACCGGACGGCCGAGAACACCGCCGGCCGCGTTGATTTCGGCAACGGCCATCGTGACGCCGTTTGCCAGAAGCTTTTCTGCAACCGAAAGCCCGCCCGTTTGCGAATAGAGCGCACCGACCTTGATAGGATCGGCTGCGAAGGCGCGGCTGCCCAGAGCCGGCAGGGCGATCGCGGCAGAAGCGGTGGCTGCGGTTTTCAAAAATTCACGTCTGTTGAACACCATCTTGGTTCCCCTTTTTTTGATTGGCGCACGACGGCACGGCCCGCCGAACGGCGAGGCTTTCATGCCGGAAATGGGTAGAGAACTGACGTCACTGTCAGCAGACAACAAAAAACCCGCGAGGCTTGTCACAGCCTGCGGGCACCCTTGCCATCACCGCATCACGGCTGCGCCGTGTGCAACAGCGGCACATGGCTTCGTCAAGCGAAGGGATGTGCCGGAGGCGTTTCGTTCGAAACACATGAAAAACTAATCATGTTTCTGGGCTGGGCGCAAGAGTTGTTCGGCGTTGATAATCGAATTGGCGATTTCATCGATGGGCACGCGCCGGGCCATCGCCTGCTCGCGCATTTCGCGGTAGGCCTCGGTCTCGCTGGTGCCGCGGTTGGCCATCAGAATCGCTTTTGCCCGTGCCAGTTTCTGGTCACCTAGAACCTTGCGCTTGTACTTGCGTGCCTCCTTGACGAGCTTCTGGCGTTCGAGCCACAGGTTGCGGGCGATGGCCAGATTGGTGAGGAGGCCGAAGGGTTTGATCGGTCTTTCGACG
Source organism: Rhizobium sp. P1_E1 (assembly GCF_056406015.1). Classification (NCBI taxonomy): domain Bacteria; kingdom Pseudomonadati; phylum Pseudomonadota; class Alphaproteobacteria; order Hyphomicrobiales; family Rhizobiaceae; genus Rhizobium; species Rhizobium sp. P1_E1. Next base: position 1,292 of record NZ_JBFUAY010000259.1, read on the forward strand.
ATGGCAAGCGCGCCGCTTTCCAGTACGATCTGCAACGTTGAGGGGTTTTCGTAACCGACAATGGCAAGCATGGTCGGGGCCGGGTTGGGAAAGGACTTCAGCAGACGCTCGATTTCCGGTCTCGCCTCGTCTTCCATGGCAAGGAAGACGACATCCGTGCCATGCGGCAATTCGGCCGGCACCGGCCAGAGACAATTGACCATGCAACCGATACGGCGCAGATGATCCACGAGAAAATCTCCCTCGGATGTCCGAGGGTGGATGACCACAACTTTGAGATCCCGCAGATCCCTGAGAAGGGCGAATGACATCTCGCTCCCTCTCAAACCGGGACGCTATGCGGGGAAGACTGCGTGAAGTCCGGGCGATATTCGCGCATGAACGGATCAGGCGCGACCCGGAGCGACGGATCGTAGACGATGTCGTAGCTGCCCTGCGCATTCACCCTTGCCACTCTCGGCCACAGATGCGTGTGGTTCGTCAGCCGGTCTATCTTAACCGCCCCCTGCGGTGCATCGTACTCGACTTCAGAAAGAGCCGGCAGAAGCTCCTCGAGCCTGTCGCTGCCGGCGTGCTGCAAAGCCGCCGCATAGAGATAAACCTGGAAGTAGGCGGCTTCGGCTGGTGCTGTGGGCGGCATCTGCAAGCCATAGCGCCGTTCGTAAGCGGAGACGAAGGCGCGGGCGCGTGGCGTATCCAGAGACGCAAAGAAGGGGGCGGCGGTAATGTGCCCTGCGGCCACCTCCGGCCGCATGCGGATCACGTCGGCCTCGCTGGTCGACTGGCTCGAGATCGGCATCGTCGCCGCATCGAATCCGGCCTCCTTGAATGCTGTGTAGAAGGGGATGATACCGTCACCGACAATGGTCGAATAGATGACGTCCGGCTTTGCCGCGTGAATATGCCGGATGATTTTGGCGACGTCTTCGGTTTTGAGGTTCAGGGGAACATACATCTCGTCCAGCACCTGTCCGCCGACCTGAAGAAAAAGGTCGCTGATCGTCCGGTTGGATTCATAAGGATAGACGTAGTTCGAGCCCACGAGGAAAACCCGCTTTCCATAATGCCTGGTCAGGAAGTCGACCAACTGGACCGAGTTTTGGTTGGGGGCCGCCCCCGTATAGATGCAGTGCCGGGAATATTCGAACCCCTCGTACAGCGTCGGATAAAACAGCAAAGCGTCACGGGCCTCGATGACGGGAAGGACGGCTTTGCGGGTGCTCGACATATGGCAACCGAATACGACCCGGACGCGATCTTCGTCGCAAAGCCTGACTGCAAGTTCCTTGTAGAGATTGGGCGTCGATTGCGGATCGTACACAATGGGCTCGATAGCCCGCCCGAGCACGCCTCCCGCCGCGTTGATTTCGTCGATCGCCAGCAACGTTGCCGCCCTTTGGGTTTTTTCCACCGCTCCGGTCACACCCGTTTCGGAGAACAGCACACCGACACGCCAGCTTTCTGAATGCATCATCGTCCACCAAAAAATAAAAAAGCTCCCGCCCGTTTCCGGTCGAGAGCTACCCTGCTCATGGAATATCAGCGGCCCATTGGAGCCTGCCAGTCCATGATGGCAGTTTCTTTGTCGGGTGACAATAGCGGAACGAAAGGCCGTGCGCGGCTATCGGCTTGCATCCTCAAGCAGCATCGCAGCGCCTGTCATCGCGATAGTGCAGCGTTGCCGACCGAAGCGCCTCTCGATCGAAATATTTTCGTAATTGCGAGAGCGACTTGATTGCGCTGTATCGATCAACCTCCAGAAAAATTCGCTTTCGAGGAGCGGGGCGGTAGTTCGAATCCCTTCAAGAGCAGGGACCCCAATCAACACCTACTGATCAGTCTCATCGTCGGCGATTTTGCGCAAGAGATACAACAACGCGATGCGTTCCGCCGGATTGAGACGCGCGACAGTCTTTTCACTGATGAGGTAGGCTTGCGGATACATGTCCTGCAGCAGGGCTTCCCCCTTGGGCAGCAAAGAGATCACCACCTTGCGGCCGTCAGCCTCGTCCTTGGAGAGATCGATCAGTCCGCGGGCCTTCAGCCGCTCGACGATGCCACGGATGGTCGCCTGGTCGACGGACGTTGCCTTCACGAGCTCGACCTGCGAGCTGGGACCGAGATCGTGCAGCGCGCACAGCGTCACGAACTGCACCGACGTCAAGTCCGGATCGCTGGCATTGGTCTGGAAAATCGACAGATGGCGCTGATAGGCCTTGCGCAGGAGATGCCCGACTTGCTCCGTCACTTGGTAGCCATTTTGAGGCGCCGGAGCTTCTGGCAGCTGTTCGGTCTCTTTTGCGGTCATCGTCGATGTGGTCCATCAGTTACGGCGTCTTTGGCGGGAATGCAGGAAACACCACAGCATGTTGCGACGGTCAAGGCGTGGCACACCGCCAACCCGCTCCGCGCGATTTCACGCGGAGCGGCTGGCAAGCCCGGTTATTTGAAGTTGTGCTTCATTTCCTTCACGGCGATGTCGCCATCCAGAACCATTGGCTCATCATCGAGGAACAGCGAGCAACCGCGCATCGGGATATCCAGATGGCACGCGGTGTCGTTCGGGCCGCCGAGCTCGTTGTTGGGGCCGGTTGAAAACATCACGTTGCCGTAGAAGGAGCGTGCCTCCATTCCCATGCCACCGGGGAATTCGCCCGGTACCATGCGATGCCACTTGGCGTTCTGATTGAGACCCCAGCCGACATGGCTCATGCCCATGCCACGCGGGTCGTTGAAACCATCCATGTAGGACTTGACCAGCTCGGCATCGAGGCCGCCGCGAATATCGGTGATCCATCCGTTTTCAATCGTGTAGATGATCGGGTCGCGCACGTAGATGTTCTGCGGCAGCAGGATGTCGCCCGGAGCAACGACGATTGTCCCGTCGACGCCATCGTCGTCACCGCCGGTGAAGACAAAGCCGGACGGCCAATGATCCCAGCGGCCCGGCTCGTCCGTGCACGCATATTCGGTAATGGCGGGATAGGTGTTGAGCTTGTAGGTGACGTCCGTGCCGTGCGGAGAGGTGATCCGCATCACCTTCGCCTTGGACAGCAGGTCTCCGGCAAATTCGACGCGCTCGCGCAGTTCCTTGGTCGGCAGCATGCGTGCCAGAATTTCTGGCGGTTCGACGGCGGTCAGGATACGCGTGCCGGCCGCCTGGATCGCCATCTGCTCCGGGCTGAAGAGCAGGAAGATGCAGTCGATCAGCATGTCGGCAGCCTTCAGGGCCTCCACCGCTTCCGGCATGGCGGCGAGTCCCGTCTGGCCGACCGCCCAGGCACCTGCCGGTGGCACCGGCGGCAAACGCATGTGATACATCTTGGCGCCAAGACGAATGCCTGCCGCCATGAAGGCGTCGGCGTAATCGAGGCGCTCGCTGCCCTGGGTCAGGACGATGAGTTTTTCGCCCTCGTGGACACCCGACATCTTCAACTGATGCAGGCAAATTTCCGTGAAGCTGAATTGATCCATGCTCGTTCCCCTATCTTGTTTGAAGGCTTAGGTTTGAAGTCTGGGGCGTTTCCCCCAAATTATGCGCGGTCGGACCTGACTTTGGCGATTTCCGCGATCGCCTCCTCCCTCGAAACGACATCGCCATATTTGCTGTCGATGTCGAAGAGATTGGCATTGTGCGGATCTGGGTGCCGGTCGCCGACGCACTCGCGCACCACGATGCCGCGGAATCCATGCTGGACCGCATCCACGGCGGTGGCGCGAATGCAGCCGCTGGTCGAACAGCCGGCCATGATCACGGTGTCGATCCCCTGCGCATGCAACTGGGAGGCAAGACTGGTGCCGAAGAAGGCGCTGGCATATTGCTTGACGATGACGAGTTCGCCGCTGGCAGGCTCGACGCCGTCGCAGAATTCGGCCAGCACGTTGCCTTCGACCATTCCTTTCATGACAGGCGACTTCTTCACCCACATCCCGCCATCGGCGCAGTCTTCCGCAAGATAGAGGATGCGCGTATGGATGATCGGGATGCCGGCTTCGCGGGCGGCATCGATGAGCGCCGGCGTCTGCGCGACCGCGTCAACCACGCCAGGGGCGTAGAGAGGCGCGCCCTCGGTGGTGTACCCCTTTAGGAAATCGATGACGAGGAGGGCAGGGCGCTGGCCGAAGCCGATGCGGTTGCCCCAGACGCCCTGATAATTGCTTTGCGCGCTCTGCATGATCGGCCCCTCTTCAGTATGCGCCCGACAGAAGTGCGCCGGCGCCTGGCGCGACGGCTTCCAGACCGAGCTTCTTGAGCATG
>NZ_JBFUAY010000260.1:0-5539 GCF_056406015.1 Rhizobium sp. P1_E1
TCCAGCTGCACGGTCATCACTTCCAGCGGTTTTCCTGCCTGAACGGCAACGGCGGCGCGAACGTCCATCTTGATATCCTTCCTGTCGATTTTATTGGTTCCCAGCTGATTTATCGGGCTGAGCTTGGCATGGTCGGCGAACTCGGCTCAAGCGACGGTCTTTTCCTCTCAGGCGAATTCCATGATCACGGCATCGACGGCCAGGCTTTCGCCGGCCGCGGCATTGATCTTCGAGATGACGAGATCGCGGTCGGCGCGCAGCACGTTTTCCATCTTCATAGCTTCGACGATCGCAAGCGTCTCACCGGCCTTGACCTCCTGGCCCTCGGCAACCGCGATGGCGACGACGAGGCCAGGCATCGGGCAGAGCAGGAGCTTGGAGGTATCGGGCGGCAGTTTCACCGGCATCAGCCTGTCGAGCTCGGCATGACGCGGCGAAAAGACCTTGGTAATCACTGAAAGCCCCTGCCAGTCGATACGCAACCCGTTCAGAACGGGGCGAATCTGCGCGGTGATGTCGCGACCGCCGACCTTGCCGCTCCAGACGGGATCCCCCGGTCTCCAATCGGTGACAACACTCTTGCTCTGGCCCTCTATCGCCCCCTCGATCGCGATGTCCATATCGAAGGGGATGGTGACGAGCCCATCGAGCAATCTTGCAGCGACGTGGTTGTCGCCGATCTTGACCACCCATTCCTCGCGCAGCGCGCCCGATGCGGCGCGCAGACGATCGGCGAAACGTTCGCGGCGGTTTGTCTCGATCAGCGAGGCGGAGAGGGCGATGCCGGCAAGCACGGCTTCTTCCRCCGGGTCCGGTTTCATCGGCGCAAAACCATCGGGATATTCCTCGGCAATGAAGCCTGTGGACAGCCGGCCCTCGCGCCAGCGCGGATGTTTCATCAGCGCCGACAGGAAAGGAACATTGTGCTCGATACCATCGACGACGAAGCCGTCGAGCGCCCGGGCCATGGCGTCGATCGCCTCGGGCCGCGTCGGCGCCCAGGTGCAGAGCTTGGCGATCATCGGATCGTAGTACATCGAAATCTCGGCACCCTCGAAGACGCCGGTATCGTTGCGGATAACGACATTGCCGGTCCTGCCTTCCGCCGGCGGGCGGTAACGCGTCAGGCGGCCGATCGAAGGCAGGAAGTTGCGGTAGGGATCTTCGGCATAGAGCCGGCTCTCGATCGCCCAGCCGTCGAGCCTGATGTCCTTCTGAGCAAAGGGAAGGGGCTCTCCCGCTGCCACCCGGATCATCTGCTCGACGAGATCGATGCCGGTGATGAGTTCGGTCACCGGATGCTCGACCTGCAGGCGGGTGTTCATTTCAAGGAAATAGAAATTGCGGTCGCGGTCGACGATGAACTCGACGGTGCCGGCGCTCTGGTAATCGACGGCCTTCGCCAACGCCACCGACTGTTCGCCCATGGCCTTGCGGGTGGCTTCATCGAGGAAGGGCGAGGGCGCCTCTTCCGCGACCTTCTGGTTCCGCCGCTGGATCGAGCATTCGCGCTCGCCGAGATAGACGACGTTGCCATGCGCGTCGGCCAGCACCTGGATCTCGATATGGCGCGGCTCGACGACGAACTTCTCGATGAAGACGCGGTCGTCGCCGAAGGAGCTTTTTGCCTCCGAGCGGGCGCGCTCGAAGCCGTCGCGCACATCTGCCTTGTTCCAGGCGATGCGCATGCCCTTGCCGCCGCCACCCGCCGACGCCTTGATCATGACGGGATAGCCGATCTCGCCAGCGATCACTACCGCGTGGGCGGCATCTTCGATGATGCCGAGATGGCCCGGCACGGTGGAGACACCGGCGGCATTGGCGAATTTCTTCGATTCGATCTTGTCGCCCATCGCCATGATGGCCTTCGGCTTCGGGCCGATGAAGACGATGCCCTGCTTTTCGAGTTCAGCGCAGAAGGAGGCGCGTTCGGAGAGGAAGCCGTAACCGGGGTGGACGGCCTCGGCCCCCGTCGCCTTGCAGGCGGCGATGATCTTTTCGGCGACGAGATAACTCTCCGACGCCRCCGCCGGGCCGATATGCACAGCCTCGTCAGCCATCTCGACATGCAGCGCGTCCCGATCCGCATCCGAATAGACCGCGACGGTCAGAATCCCCATGCGGCGCGCAGTCTTGATCACGCGGCAGGCAATTTCGCCGCGATTCGCGATCAGGATTTTCTTGAACATGGAGACTCCACCCAGAAATGCATCCCGGAGTTTTACGCACAAAACACCGGAACGCACAATCAGGCTTGCGGAGCGTCAGGCGACGGCAGCTTCGGAGACAGGTTCCTCGTCGACGATGCGCAGCCAGCGGCTGCGACGCGGCTCGGCATAATCGCGCAGCTCGACGGCAGCCATGATCCCCGCCCAGTGCGGATGATTGGCGCCGGACAGCGTTGCCTGCTCGATCTGCTGGAGAACGCCGTATTCGACCGACGAGACGGGGATGATGCCGCCTTCGGCGACGCTTCTGAAGATGCGCATTGCGTAGTCGACGTCCTGGCGGGTGATGCCCCGGCGATCGATGGCGCGCGACAGCTTGTAGCCACCGATATTGTCGGTGATCGCCAGACGAAGCTGATCGAGGGCAAGCGCTCTCAACTCAACTGGGACATCGGTCGAAATCTCCATGACGTGGAGAATGAGCTCGAGCTCGAGCGCCGAGTTGACGACACCATCGGTCGTGAACATGCGCATGATCCAGGCGACGTTGATTTCATCCAGCGAGCCCTGCGGATAGGTGTAATGGACGATGAAACCGGCGAGCTGCTCCACGAAGAAAGCGTTCCAGTCGGCACATTTTTCAGGGCAGGAATTGTTGAGCGCCAACATCGCCACGACGTCGTCGGATGTCCGGATACCCTCCGGAAAACTATGTTTGCGCAGCAATACTATATCTTCGGCCGTCAGCCGATGCTTGCCGGCCACGACACAGGCCGGAAAAGCGAGACGAAATTCGCTCATGTTTTAACTCCAGGCTTCATCATGAAACCGGAGACAGTTTTAGCGCCTGCGAATTGACGATCCCTCAAGAAGAGGAGTTAATCTGATATTCCCGAGGTCAGGAAGATTTTAACGTTTGCGCCTGCAGCCGCTCGCGCCAGATGATGAAAAGGCCTGATGCAACGATGATGAAGATGCCGATCCATTTGGAAAAGCTCGGGAAATCGTTGAACAACGCATAGCCGAGAACGGTCGCCGAGATAATCTCGAAGTACTGGAACGGCGCAAGCAGCGACAGCGGAGCGAGGCGGAAAGCCCGGACCACGAGCATATGCGCATATCCCGAGATCGAGCCGAGGGCGAAAAGCAGGATAAGGCCGAGACCGGAGGAGGGCAGAGAGACGGCAAAATCGGCATTGCCGAAACTGTTTCCGACGAAAAGCGCAGCCGCCATGAAGATCGTTCCGCCGATGCCGGCCATCGTCTGCATGGTCAGCGGCGAATCGGCCTCGCCAATAGCGCGGTTGAGGAAGAGATAGAGCGAGAATAGAAAGGCGCAGGCGACCGGGAGCAGCGCCTTCAGCCCAAAGATCTCGTAGCTTGGCTGAATGACGATCATTGCGCCGCCGAAGCCGACGATGATCGCCATCCAGCGCCGCCAGCCGACCTTGTCGCCGAGAAACAGTGCCGACATAGCGGTCAGCATGAAGGGCTCGACGAAATAGATGGCGAAGACATCGGCGAGCGGCATGTATTTGACGGCGACGAAGAAAAGCAGGCTCGCAGCGCCATGCAGCACGCCGCGCAGCAGATTCATCCATGGCCGTTTGGCCGAAAGCGCCTTAAGCCCGAAGAGGGCGAAAAGAATCGGCAGGGTACAGGCGATCTGAAAGAAGAATCGGTAGAAGGTCACCTGGCCCGGCGACATCGCCTCGAAGGTCGCCATGTATTTGGCGATCGCATCCATGGTCGGCAGGATGAGCATGGCGCCGGACATGATGGCCATGCCCTGCAGGGAATTTTGATGGGGCTCTGACATGGCTGCTGATTCTTGCGAGGATGACGCCATCAATCACGGGAAAGCCAGGCAATCAAGCCAAGCAACCGCAAATAGCTTCGAGGTGAAATCGAAATCATCGCTTAGAGAGCGTTTCCCTGAAGGGAAATGGTGCGGTCGAGAAGACTCGAACTTCCACGGGTTGCCCCACAGCGACCTCAACGCTGCGCGTCTACCAATTCCGCCACGACCGCATCGTGGTAGGTGCCGATTTGCGTCGGCGGGGCAGCATGTAGCAAAAGCATCTGGGGTGCACAAGGGCGATATGACAGTTTTTTTGAAAACCGCTCACAGCATTTGAATTGGCCCCGAAACAGGTCCATATAGCTGTCCTGCCGCCCCTTTTTCGCAGGCATTTCGGGGAGAGCGGCAAGGAATGACCATGCTTCGCACCGATCTCGAATTCTCTATGCTTCCCCGACTCGGAACCCGGCCGGTACGCTGGCGCATCGCCGATGGCCTCGTTCCCTATGAGGAGGCGGTGGAGACGATGGAGCGCGAGGTGGCGGTGATATCAGATGGCGGCGATGAACTCGTCTGGCTCGTCGAACATCCGCCGCTCTATACTGCCGGCACCAGCGCCAATGCGAGGGACCTCGTCCAGCCGAACCGGTTTCCGGTCTTTGCGACAGGGCGTGGCGGTGAATATACCTATCATGGACCCGGCCAGCGCGTCGCCTATGTCATGCTCGACCTGAAAAGGCGGCGCCAGGACGTGCGCGCCTTTGTCGCCGCCCTTGAAGATGTCGTCATCCGCACGCTCGACATGATGAATGTCCGCGGTGAGCGACGTGAAGATCGCGTCGGCGTCTGGGTGCGCCGGCCGGAAAAGCCGTTGCTGGCCGATGGGACGATGGCCGAGGACAAGATCGCCGCTCTCGGCATAAGGCTGCGGAAATGGGTGACCTTCCACGGACTGTCGCTCAACGTCGATCCGGATCTCGATCATTTCGAAGGCATCGTGCCCTGCGGGATATCCGCCTATGGAGTGACCAGCCTCGTCGATCTTGGCTTGCCTGTGATGATGGCTGATGTCGATATCCGGCTGCGCGCCGCCTTTGAGGCGGTTTTCGGCGAAACGACCGGCGAAACCTGACTGACCACGGCGACCGGGGCAATTTGTATCAGAAAGAAAGGCTGGTTTCGGTCTTTTCTTAAGTGAAACAATGCTTCGTGGCAGATTTGGCGGTCGCGCAGCGTTGAGGTCGCTGTGGAAGAATCCGCGGAAGTTCGAGTCTTCTCGACCCACCATTTTCCTTCGGCGAAACGCTCGCCGGGCGCATTCTGCCGTCAGACTCGGCAACCGCTTCACTGTCAGAGCCAACGTTTTAACCCATAATTAGCGATTGAAAATATATACGACACTACAGCTGTGTGAATATGGAAGTCCGAGGACAATGAGAAAAAAAGCAGCGGCAAGCTGGTCATTCCTCGATGTGTATTTCGCTCTCGATATTATCGAGAAGGTTCTCATCGGCTATTTCTTCGTCGGGATTGTCATGCGTGTCCTGCCGCAGATGCAGGACAATCGGGC
>NZ_JBFUAY010000261.1:0-5500 GCF_056406015.1 Rhizobium sp. P1_E1
GTTGTTCCTCGACCTGGTCAAACAAAAACGTGCTCGCGGCTATCGGCCACGAGCCACTCTGCGATATTTCCAAAGCTGACCCCAATCGTCTCCGATCGCTCGAGTAGCGAAACAGGGGGCCGCCGAAGCGGTCCCCTGATGGCGCGTCATTCGCGCCGGTTCCAGTCGGTCTCGAACGACGCCTCGATCTCACGAAGAACGGAATCTTGATGGCCAGTTTCAGGCCGAGTTTCCCCTTGCGGAAGTAGTGACAGATCACCTTGCCGAGGGTGCGGAGCCGACGGCCGGTGGCGGTGAGGAACTGAGCGAGCTGTTGCACGGTATTTTCTCCTTTCGAAATGCCGATATCGCGGGGATAGGCCGCATGGCGGACAAGGAGGGACGCACCTGAAAGGACGAAACGAGAGTGAAGGACCTGCCGGCGCCAGAATTTAGCACGCGAGGAGCCGCAATACGGCGGGGAAAATTCTGGCGCCAGCTGGTTGCGGGCGACGGACGGGATGCAGCATCCCCGATGTCGATGACGGTAGATCGAAAGGAGAGTCGCAGCGGATCGCCCCTCTCGGGATCCTGGATGCCGGCGGTCCCCCCAGTGCTGGTGGTATGCCGCCCTCAGAAGGGCGGCTCGGCGTCGATGGAACCATCCTGTTCGCCAAGCATCATGATCAGCTCGGCCTGGGCGATTTCGAGCTCGGCTTCGATCTCGCGACGCTCGGCGGGCTCGATGCAAGCGTTCAGCTCGGCGCGCAGTTCTTCGATTTGTTGTTCGATCATCGTCATCTCCTTGATGTTTGAGAAAGATGACGCCCGCCGGCGTGGCGGTGGGTCAGGGTCAAGGATCGCGCATGCGACCGCCAGCGGCGGTGAGTGGAGGAGCCGAAATGCGCCAAGCATTTTGGGGGGACCGCTCGTCCTTGAGGCTGGCCCGGCTCCACGGCACGATTGGCTTGATATGAGCAGACCCCACCTCTCCGTACGGCACCCAAAAAGCTGGAAACGGGCTCGACGCCCGTCGCCTGCTTTCTCAAAGCGGCCTGTTGGCCCCGCCTTAGGCGGCGGGGCCTTGGTGGGACCTCAATCCCGGTTGGGGCGGGACCAGATCAGYTGGTAGCCGTCCTCGCCTTCGAYCTCGGWGAGCGTTGCGTAGATCGGMGCYGGGAAGCTYGGRTCGTCCAGCTTGACCGAGAGRTAGTCGCGGTCGSTCTCGCTGRAGCGCTTCTGCCAGGCGGCACCCAGCTCGACATTGCCGGCGTAGATACGGAAGTGCGGACCCTTGTCGGAGGGGTTTTCGATGCGGGCGATGCGGGCCTTGACGTTGAGTGCGAGGGTGCGGATCGAGCCGGTGAAGCCGCTTTCGGTGGAGGTGAAGGTGCCGATGGTAGCCATTGTCTGTTCCTTTCGGTTGTTTCGGGCCGCGCCCTTCGCGGCCTCGATGGCTGTCGCAAGGATCGGGGGCGATCGGACCGCACCTGAAAGGCCGMAATGAAATGGAGGGCGGCCGGAGAAACTTTGTTGTCGCGCGAGGAATGCGAACACAGTTCGCAGGGGGAGAAAGTTGCGGACGGCCGTTGCGGGAGAACGATTGAGGCGAAGCCGGTCTCCGATCAGACATGCCTCATCGAGCCCGCGGAGGGCGTGGCCTATGACAGCGGTGGAAGGAACTTGGTCATGGCCCTCGCCGTGCGTTGCCCCGGCAGAACAGCCCGGCCGCGAAGCCGTTCCTCTGTCTCTAAAGCATAGGGTCGGCTTCGGATGCGACAAACTCGGCCGTCCGGGCAGTTGTCTCCTCTCATCAACGCAATATTGTCGGGCCGCGATTCGTCGCCTGGAGGATCTATGCGTCAGCAGACAAAGCCGTTTACCGTCGAAATCAAGCAGTCCCTAAAGCTGAAAGCCAACGATCGGAAACCATCGATCTGGGGGAGGCTGGACCTCACGTCCGATGAGCACGCGCTCGCGGAGAGAGCGCCGAAAGAGCTGTCGGCCGTTGCGGGTGACAACGACCGACCTTGACGTCTCCTACGCGGCCGCTCTCTCGTCGGCCTGAACGGGCTGGAGACCGTGCAGGAAGCTGACAGCACGCTGGGCATGCGCCGCAGCTTGGAAGATAGCCCGCTTGTCGTCAGATAGAACCTTCAGCCACGAGCCGAGATAAGACGCATGGTCCGGCCGTGGCTCCAGCTCCGGTGCGATCCCGAGATCGGCGCATAGGAAGCAACTCCCGAGCTCCGCAATCAGCTCCTCGCGGGCGCGTTCGGTCTTGTCCTTCGCATAGCGGCTAAGATCGCGATCGACGCGATCGGGGCGCGCAGTCCAATGGCAACTTTCGTGACTGAGCGTGGCCACGTAGGACGCCGCGTCGCGGAACGTTTCGAACGGCGGCATCTGGATGTGGTCCGTGATAGGGGAATAATAGGCCTGCGCTCCACCATGGCGGATGACAGCGCCCGTGTTGCGGAAAAAGCAATCGGCGTGCTCGATGTGCTCGATCGCATCGAGCACCGGGGTCGGTGGGAGACGATAGTGTTCGGGCAGTCCGTCGATCTGCTCGATGTTGAACACTGTGTAAGCCTTCAAGAATGGGATTTCTCGATCGACTTCTCCACCACTGCCGTCCGCCTCGGACTTGGTGAACCGGCTGGCGAAGACGACCGTCGAACCGGTCTCGCCCTTTCGCACCGCCGCCCCCAGTTCAAGCGCCTGCTTGAAGGTCATCCACATGGGGGAAGTGAACCCCCGCGCCATTCCCTCCGACCATAACAAGAGAATGTTCATGCCCGAATACGGCTGGCCGTTGTGGCGCAGCGGCAGGGTGATCCGGCCATTGGTGTTGGCCGCGTGCCAGGGTTTCATCCAAGGCTTCACACCCTTTTCAAGATCTGCGACGATCCTATCCGTGATCCGCGCATAGATGTCGGCGCGTTCGCCTTCGGCTTTCCTGCTCATGTCATTATCCTCCGTTTTGGAGGCCGCGCCATCGCGGCCCCGTCGCGGAGGTCCGAAAGCAGGAGCGATCAGGAGGCCGGCCGCACCGGAACGGCCGTAACGGAGTGAAGGACGGCAAAGCCGTTGCGGCAGGCGCCGGCTCCTGCAGGACCGCCGAGCGGGACGGGACGCGTGCCGGGCGGGGTCCGTGTTCTTCCTTCTCTTCTTTCGTGACATGGAAAAAGGCCGGTCCGAAAGGAACCGGCCTAAAGGTCAAAGAGGGAAGAGATGGTGAAGCCGAAGCTCTCCGCGCGACAAGCGGCTCAACCGAGAGCCGCCATCTGTGCCTCGGCCGCCTTGCGGTCGAGCGACTGGCCCAGGTTTTCGACCGGGCGGTCGAAGGGCTTCCAGGCTTCGCCGATGACGTGGCTGTAAGCTGCGACTGCGCCCTCGGCGGCCATCCGCAACGCGTGGGACTGTATGCCCATGTCGGCGGCGAATTCGCGTTTGCGCTGGGCGGCGCTGTCGTAACCGACCGGGCCATCGAGATCCTCGTCGCGGGCATCGTTTGCCGATTTGGCGGTTGCGTCTCGGGCTTCGGAGATTGCTCGACTGTAGAACTGGCCGGCGCCGTGCGCCGAGCCGACATAGGCACCGACGATACGCTGGAGATGGATCTGCATCGCCTTCTCACCGAGACCGTCCGAGAGGCTATCGGCGGTCTCAATGATCAGGCGCTCGTGGAGTTCACGGATGCCGTCGCTGTCGACCCCCGCGGTCCCGAAACTCTCGGCGATCAGCATTGCCTGGGCGGTGTCCGGGCATGTGAGCCTGACCATTTCAAGGGTGGCGCCCTTGCGGAGCGGCACGACGCGGGCGGCAGGTCGATTGGTTGCGGGCTTGGACATGGGATCTTCCTTTCGTGGTTTTCACCGAAGCGGCTCCGGCCCCTGCCGGTCTGCCCTTCGATGCGGTCGACAGGAATCGGTTGAGGACGGGCGCTTTCACAGGTCCGGGACGGCCGGACGAGCGAAACGGGTTTGCGAACAAGCGGGGTAAAGCCCTGCGAAGGGCGCGGAGCCGTTTTGCGAGGGAGGCTGCACCGGCCGCTCCGCGGCGCGCCAGCGGCCTTGAAACGACCGGCCGCCGGTTCAGACCGCAGCGAAAACGAAGGGCGGGCCGGCAGGGGTCGGGCTATGACTCAGAAACCCCGAAGGACAGAAACCACTGCGACCGATAGCCCCCGCCTCCCTTCCTCCCGCTCGGATCAGCCGCCACGAAAGCCCCATCCGGCCGGGGCTCACGCCGCCGCATTGCCCACATCATCGCCGAGCACATACGCATGGTGGCGATCGCCCGCTCCTGACGTTGGAGTTTGCGAGCCAGGGCAGCGATTTCCGTTCGCCGCTCGACGTGATCGTGAAACAGCAACTCGTCGGAGCGCGTCCACCGCGACCCGCCCCGGCGGTGCGAGCGGGCTTTCGCCTTCTCGGTAACCGCTATGCGTTCGCCCGGCCCGTGTTGTGCCGGTGAATGCAATCGAGATGGTGGCGCGTCTCTCGCCGCGCCGCCTCAATGCGGAACAGAAGAACGCGAGAACTGACCGGATTCATGGACTGGTCACCCGCGGCTGCCAACTGATGAACGACGACGGTCCGTCATGGCCAGCATGTCGCGCGGTATTGATGACGAAGCCAAATCGGCCGACCTCGTACTCGTCGCTTGGCACAAAGAAGCGGCGCTCTTCCGCGTGGACGGCACGCACGCCACCAATCGTGGCGATAACTTCGGTCATGCCGGGTTGGTGATCTGAGCGTAGCGCGGAGATGACGATCCAGTCGCCGGCATGCTCGCGCTCAAAGGCGCGGCGATCCTTCTCGTGGGATTTGGCCGAAAATCGATTCCCAGGCATCGGGCAAGAAATCCCGGATCGTCCGATCGGCGGACTTGCGCTCGTATCTCGTAAAGGTGTTCCGGATAGGCGAGGCCAACCGCGGCCCACGCGGCACCTTCGTCGTACCAACCACCGGCGCAACGAAGCATCACATGGATTTTGCCGTTGCGATCGTTGGACAACTTGAACCCGCCATGCCCGGCCGTGGTGTGAGATACGATACCCTCCGCGTAGACGGTGGCGCCCTGCGACGGTCCCCATGGGGTGGAGCAGCTCATCCGGACAGTCTGCCGGGCGAGCGCCCAGAGGTCTCGGGACGTGCTCCGCCTGTTCGAACATCCGTGCCCGAAATTCCGCCTCATCCGTAACGGCGCCATGATGCGAGTAGAAGTCGTAGCGCTTGAGCTCGGAAGACGGCCGTGACACGCGCCAGGCACTCGCGAGAAAATGCTGGCCGTCACGTCCCGGCACCGTGGCGAAAACGAGATCGCCGACACGGGCAACCGGCATGTCATCGGCGCTGCGGCCAAACTCCACCCCTGAACCTTCAGGGGTGGAAGCTGCTTTGCTTGGAGAGCAGGCGTGTTCATGCCGCGACCCTCCCTTCGACATGGGCGGCCGCCACTTCATCGGCCGTGACCTCTTCCAGCACGGCATTGGGATAGCCATGCTGCGTCAACC
>NZ_JBFUAY010000262.1:0-5413 GCF_056406015.1 Rhizobium sp. P1_E1
TGGATAGGCAGGGCGTCAACTTCACGCTCTACGACGACAAGGCGCGTGCCAACCTGCTGACGCATCTGACGGCGGCGCGCTATGCCCAGGTGATGGTGCCGATCGTCGACAGCCTGACCGGCGTGGCGATGGCGCTCGTCATCGTCGTCGGCGGTGCCCGCGTTCTCAATCAGGCGCTCGATGTCGGCGTGCTCGTCGCCTTCCTGTTCTACATTCAGCGCTTCTTCGACCCGATCCGTTCGCTGACCCTGCAATATTCGGTGATGCAGCGTGCCATGGCTTCCGGCCAGCGGCTGACCGAAGTGCTCGACGTGCCTGTCGACATCAAGGATGCGCCTGGTGCCACGGCGCTATCGCGCGACATGGACGGCTCGGTGGAATTCAAGGACGTCGTCTTCGGCTATAATCCGAAGCATCCGGTGCTGAAGCATGTCAGCTTCAAGGTCAATCCCGGCGAGACGGTGGCGCTGGTCGGGCCGACGGGATCCGGCAAATCGAGCTGCATGTCGCTGATCCATCGCTTTTACGATGTACAGCGAGGCCAGGTGCTGGTCGGCGGCCACGATGTGCGCGCGCTGACGCAGGATTCGCTCGGGGCGCAGATCGCTATGGTGCTGCAGGAACCCTTCCTCTTCACCGGCACCGTTTTCGAGAACATCCGCTACCACAAGCTGGAGGCGACGCGCGAACAGGTGATCGAGGCGGCCAAAGCCGTCGGCGCGCACGACTTCATCATGCGTCTGCCGGAGGGTTACGATAGCGTTCTGGGCGAGCGCGGCGGCAACCTTTCGCTCGGCCAGCGCCAGCTTTTGAGCTTTGCCCGTGCATTGGTGGCCGACGCGAAGATCCTCGTGCTCGACGAAGCGACCGCCAATATCGACAGCTATACCGAGATGCTGATCCAGAAAGCGCTGGTAAAGCTGCTCGAAAACCGCACCGGCCTCGTCATCGCCCACCGGCTTGCGACAATCCGCGAGGCGGACCGCATCATCGTGCTGCAGAACGGCGAAATCATCGAAAGCGGCGACCACCGTCAACTGATGAAGAACGGCAAGCTCTATTCCAAGCTCTATAACCTCAATTACGCCTCCTTCGACGATATTCCCGAAGATGTGCTGGAAGAGACGACGGCGACGCAATCGGCGACCTAGCGCATCGGCCCGAAAATCGGACTCGATTTTCGAAAAGCACGATGAGTAGATTCAAAGTGTTAGAACGTCCTTTGTGCGTCCCGGAGGACGCACGGCGCTCTAATCCCGGATGACATGCGTTAACGCCTGTCGCAAAGTTTGAACGAACAAACGACTTGCTGCCGCATTTGCCCCTTATCCGGGGCAAGTGCCACTGAGGAGAATATTATGAAGAGAGTTATTAGCAGCCTGTTGATCGCCACGGCCCTTGTTGGATCGGCCATTCAGCCTGCTGCCGCGYGTGACCACCGTCATCACGATAACACCGGTCGAATCATCGCCGGCGGCGTTGCCGCAGGGGTTGTCGGCGGGCTCATTGGCGGCGCAATCGCCAATGGCGGCGGCCCTCGCTACGTCGAGGAGCCTCGTTATGTCGATGGCCCTCGCTATGTCGAACCCGCGCCGAGATGCTGGTATGAGGACCGCGATGTCCGCAACCGCTATGACGGCGGCTATCACGCCGAAACTGTACGCGTCTGCGAATAACGGGTTCATAAACCCGTCACCGGGAGGCCGAACTTCCCGAGCGGCGTGACCGATCATTCGTCGCCGCTCATATTCGTTCCCCCTCAGCCGAGGTTGCGTCCAGCGGCCTCGGCAATCGCTATTGCCCGCGGTTATCCCCCTTATCGAAAAAATCTCGTTGCCATGCGATCGCTTGTCATCCGGCTGTCAGAGACGATCAATAGCTGAAAGCCAATGAATGATGGTCCAGTGAACGGCGCCAAGGCGCCGAAGAAAGAACGCATGCGCTTCGTCAGCGCCGAGCAGGTCGCGCAATTGGCGGGCGTTTCGCGCTCCGCGGTCTCGCGCACATTCACGCCGGGTGCCAGCGTCGCTCCGACGACGCGCGAAAAAGTGCTGCGAGCGGCGCGGGAGCTCGGCTACCACGTCAACGACCTGGCGCGCGGCGTGCTTGCCAACCAGAGCCGCCTTGTCGGCATCGTCGCGACACGGCCGGAAGTGGGTTTTCGCGCGCATCTGGCGGCAGCACTAGCCAAAGCCCTGATCAAACGCGGCAGCATCCCGATCCTCATCAACACCGGCCAGACGGAAGAAGAGCTGCTCGCCGCCCAGAAGATGCTGATCGGCCACCGCGCCGAGGCGATCATCATCCTGTCCGGCTCGCCGCCGGCGAGTTTCTTCGAACTCGCACAGCGAAATGGCCAGCCGCTCGTCGTGATCGGCCGTTCGGAACCCGACGCCGACCATGTGCGTGCCGGCAACTCCGAAGCCTCCCGCAAGGCGGCGACGGCCTTTTACGAAAGCGGCAGACGGCGGCTGGCGGTCATCGGCTCCAACACGGGAACACCTGCTATCATCGAGCGCGAAAGCGCCTTCCTGTCGACCGCCGAGTCGCTCGGTGCATCCGTCGTCGTCGGACGCGGCGGCGACTCCGACTATGACGGCGGTGTTGCCGCAGCGCGCGCACTCTTTTCGGAGACAATAAAGCCCGACGCCGTCTTCTGCGCCAACGACCAGATCGCCTTCGGACTGATGGACGTCGTGCGCCTGGAAGCCCGGCTGCGCATCCCCGAGGACGTCGCCGTCATCGGCTTCGACGACGTGCCGGAATCCTCCTGGCTGAGCTACAGGCTCACCACCTTCCGCCAGGACCCGCTGACCATGGCGCTGCGCGCCGTCGAGCTGATGGAGCGGCGGCTTGAAAAGCCCGATGCGCCTCCGGGTTACGAACGCGTCATTCCGGAACTCGTCATCCGCCAGAGCTTCAAACCCTGACCCTTCCGCGCGGCTTTTCGCAGGCGTCATCCTGTGGCAAGAAGGGGCATGACACGTGACCCGGGAGGAAGATCGCCTGAGATGAAGGGAATTCGCCAGCTCGCCGAGCATCTCGACATTTCGATCGGAACGGTGTCCCGTGCGCTGAACGGCAAGCCCGACGTCAACGACGAAACGCGCCGGCGCGTGCTCGCAGCCGCCGAAGAGCTCGGTTATGTCGCCAACCAGTCGGGCCGCAGCCTTCGCCAGGGCATGACCAATGTCATCGGGTTGATGCTCGAAGTGAGCCGCGAGACGGTCGAAAACAGCGACGACTTCTTCCTTGGCGTCACCGACGGGCTGCAGAGCGTCTTTTCCCGTCACAAGCTCGACCTCGTCATGCTGCCCTGCCCCGATGACGAGGACCCGCACGAATATCTGAAGCGCATGGTGGCGCGCCGCCTTGTCGACGCGCTGATCATCTCGGCGACACGACGCACCGACCGGCGCATCGAGCTTCTGGAAAAGGCCCGCATCCCCTTCGTGGCGCTCGGCCGCAGCGCGTCGGGCGGCAGCTACACCTGGATGGACCTCGATTTCGAGGGCGTGGCGTCGCGCGGCGTCGACCGGCTGGTCGCCAAAGGCCACCGGCGGATCGCCGTAGCTGCACCCTCCTCCGACATCAATCTCGGCTACCTCTTCCTCGACGCCTACCGCCAGGCCCTGCAACGGCATGATATCCCCTTCGACCCGGCCCTCGTCATCCGGGTCAAGTCGAGCGAACAGGGCGGCTATCAGGCCGGCCACGAATTGCTAATGATCGAGCAGCGGCCGACGGCGATCATCCTGATCCATGAACTGATGGCGATCGGGCTTTACCGACGGCTTGCCGAGGCCGG
The DNA here is from genome assembly GCF_056406015.1 of Rhizobium sp. P1_E1. NCBI lineage: Bacteria > Pseudomonadati > Pseudomonadota > Alphaproteobacteria > Hyphomicrobiales > Rhizobiaceae > Rhizobium > Rhizobium sp. P1_E1. The sequence goes on from NZ_JBFUAY010000262.1 coordinate 3,809, forward strand.
CGTCGTGCCCGGCCGCGACCTCGCCGTCGTCGGTTTCCGCGAGGAGCCGCGCACGCATTTCCTGCAGCCGACGCTGACGTCCTTCCGTATGTCGCTGCGCGATCTCGGCGCGCAGCTCGGCGAAACCCTGCTCGCCACCATGCCGGCCTATGCCGATCACTATCCGCAGGGTGCCCGCAACAGGATCTGGCCGCTGGAACTCGTTCCGGGCGAAAGCGACGCTTTCACGCTGACGGCTTGAAGCCCGCCGCGTCGATATGTTTGACCGCTTGCATCAGACCCGGCTTGGAGCAGGCTGCTCCCTGCTCGACAGCTGATGCGTGACGAAGAAGACCAGCAGGGCTCCGGCCGCCAGGCAGGCCGCCAGGAAGAACATCGGCGCGATCGTGCTGCCGCTCGCTTCCTTGATCCAAGGCACGACGTTCTGGGCGACGAAACCGCCGAGATTTCCGACCGAATTGATGGCGGCAAGGCCGGCTGCGGCACCCGCACCCTTGAGGAAACGGGAGGGCAGGCTCCAGAACACCGGCTGGGGAGCGAAGATCCCGGCAGCAGCGACGCAGAGAAAAGCAAATTGCAAACTGTGGTTCGGGATCAGCGCCGAGAGCAGCAGGCAGGCGGCGCCGATGAAAGCCGGAATGACGATATAGGGCGTCTTCGATTGCGCCTTGTCGGCCATGGCGGGAACGACATAGAGCGCGATCGCAACCAGCACCCAGGGAATGATGTTGAGAAAACCGTTCACCGTGTTGCTGACGCCGAAAGCCTTGACGATGGTCGGCAGCCAGTAGCTCAGCCCATAGGCCGAAAGCGGAAAGGCGATATAGCAGAGTGCCATTAGCAGCACCCGTGGGTCGATGAGCGCCTTGAAGCCGCTTCCAGCATTCTCGCCCATGCCGGCATTTTCCGAGGCGAGCCTTCGTTCCAGCCACTGCTTCTCCTCGCCGCTGAGGAAGCTTGCGTTTTCAGGCCGGCCGGGAAGATAGAAGAAGGTGACGATGCCGGCGATGACAGCCGGAATACCCGTCGCCAGGAACACCCACTCCCAGCCGGCAAAGCCGTAAAGACCGTCGAGATCGAGCAGCACGCCGCCGAGCGGCGCACCGACGGCATTGGCGATCGCGCTGAAGATCATGAACAGCCCGACCATCCTGCCGCGATAGACTGAAGGGAACCACAGCGTCAGCAGATAGAGGACGCCGGGAAAGAAGCCGGCTTCGCAGACACCGAGCAGGAAACGCAGGATATAGAACATCGTCGCGTTCTGCGTGAAGGCGAGCGCGATGGTGACGATGCCCCAGGAGACCAGGATGCGGGCGAACCAGACACGGGCGCCGAGCCTGTCGAGGAAGAGGTTGCTCGGCACCTCGAAGAGAAAATAGCCGATGAAGAAGAGCGAAGCGCCGAGACCGTAGGCATATTCGCTCATTCCGAGGGCATCGACCATCTGCAGCTTGGCGAAACTGACGTTCTGCCGATCGATATAGGCGATGAGATAAAGGATGCCGAGAAAGGGCATCAGCTTCCAGGTGATTTTCGAGATCCGCCGCTTCTCGTCGACCATAAGTATCCTCCGGTATGACCATGCTTCGTCACGGCGTAGAT
>NZ_JBFUAY010000263.1:0-5413 GCF_056406015.1 Rhizobium sp. P1_E1
GCGAGGGTCTCCGTGCTGGTGCTGGAGCAGGCGGAAAGCCCGCACTCGCCGTTGAAAAAGCTGCCCTTCGGCATGCGCGGCCTGACGCTGCCGACGATTGAAGCGTTCTACAGGCGCGGCCTGCTCGATTCCCTTGAAGCGCCCGGGCGTCAGGCAAAGCCAGAGGGAAAACCGCGCAAGCAGGCCGGACACTTCGCCGGCATCCCCTTCGATTATGACAGGATCGATCCCTCGATGTGGACCTACCGATTGCCGAGTCCGGCCGACAGCAATATGGCGGCCGAAATGGAACGGGTCGAGACCGTCCTTGCCGATCGCGCGCAGTCCATCGGCGTCGAGATCAGGCGGGGTGTGCGCGTCGAAGGTTTCGCACAATCAGCCGACGGGGTCATGATCCAAGCTGGAGATCAGAGCTTTGAGGGCCGTTGGCTGGTCGGCTGCGACGGTGGCCGCAGCGTGGTGCGCAAGCTGGGCGGCTTTTCCTTCGTCGGAACCGATCCCGAGTTTACCGGCTATTCCGTGCAGGTCGATCTGGCCGATCCGGAAAAGCTGAAGCTCGGCCGACAGCTGACGCCGACCGGCATGTATTTCCAGACGCAGCCCGGCCACTTCGGCATGGTGGAGTTTGACAGCGGCGCATCTCACCGCACCGGACCGATCACGCTTGCGCATGTGCAAGCGGTGCTGCGGCGGATATCGCAGACCGATGTCACGCTGTCCGCGCTGCACGTCGCCACGAGTTGGACCGACCGCGCCCAGCAGGCGACAGAATATCGGAGAGGCCGGGTGCTGCTTGCCGGTGACGCGGCCCATATTCATTCGCCGCTCGGCGGGCAAGGGCTCAATCTCGGACTGGGCGACGCCATGAACCTTGGATGGAAACTGGCCGCCACCGTCCGCGGTGAAGCGCCGGACGGACTGCTCGACAGCTATTTCAGCGAACGGCATCCGATCGGTGAACAGATTCTCGCCTGGTCGCGGGCGCAGGTCTCGATCATGCGGCCAAGCCCCCACGCCCGTGCGATGGAATCCATCATCCGCGATCTCATCGCCACCCGCGACGGGGCCACCTATTTCGCCGACCGGGTCTGGAATGCGTCGATGCGCTACGATCTCGGCGACGGCCACGCACTGGCGGGCCGCAGCGCGCCCGACTTCGAATGGACCGACGGTACCAGGCTCGCCGCCCTGCTCGCCGACGGCACCGGTCTGCTGATCGACTTCGACCACCGCGCACCGCTCCGGTCGATCGCGCGCCGTTGGGGTGACCGGGTCAAATATGTCAGGGGCGACGTGAAGGACCGGCTGGGATTGACCGCCCTGCTCGTCCGTCCGGATGGAATTGTCGCCTGGGCCTGTGGGGGTGAGGCAGATCCTGAAGACGCTGTCGAAGCCGGATCGCGTTGGTTTGCTGTCCATGATGGCGGATAAGGTGCCGCCATCTTAACGAATGTCTCCAAGACTTCCATCACCATCGCGGATGCCTGGCAGGCGCCTGCCATCATTGGCGAGCGCTTTCGTGATGTGATAGCAAGACATGGGAATTGCACGCTCACGGCGCGGCGTGCCCGTGTTGGATAGAAGGACCTGCTGCTGTGATCCGCACGAAGGTCGATACGCTGTGGTTTAAGCAGTGCTGCGCGTTTCACCTGCAGTTTTTTCCCGATGGCGAAGCTCTGTCAAAGCTCTGCAACTTGCAGGACAGGATCGAGCGAGACAGCGATGCGCCGCTCTCACGCGTCCCGGCTAAGAGCCTGCACATGACGGTCGTCACCTTGGTCAACGCCGCGGCCCAATTCAGTATTCCAAACGACGAGGTCTGGAAGCTGAATGGGGAAAGATGGAAGGAGATCGTGGAGAGACTGGTCGAAGAGACCCCGCCATTTGAGCTCCATTTTCATGAGGTGGCTGCTTCGGAAGCCGCTATCTTCGTAAAGGCAGAGGAGCCGGCGGAATTGCGCAGGCTTCGTTCGGCCATTTCACATGCCATCTGCTTCGAACAGTGGCGTCCAACCCCGCCCCGAATAGCGCACATAACACTGTTCAGATTTTTTGCAGAGGACAGGCTACCAGCAGTCAACTTCGACGCAGGCTTATTGCCCAAGGCAATGAAGGTTGGATCCCTTAAATTGCTGGAAGAGCGCGTTTATCCAAGCGTCGAGATCAATATACTCAGCGAGCCACTCCTCCGAGGCAAAAGCACCTAGTGGCAATTCTGGCTGGTCGATCGGCTCTGCTTTGCCCCTAATCCAAAAACCGATAGAGCCAGTCGCGCGTTTCCTCCGGCAGCGAGGCCGGCGACTGGTCCTCGCGGGTGCGGGCCTGCCAGATGATCTCGACCTCGGCGGCACGCTCCTCCCCGGTGTCGATCGCAACGAGGAGGCCGATGGAATGCATGCCGATCTTGTCGACGGTGGCGGTGAAGGTTGCCAGCTCATCGTAGTGCAGCGGACGGTGCAGCATGCAGGAAACCTTGCTGGGGCTATAGACCGGTTCGTCATCGACATCGGGCCGTGAGGACCAGAAGCTCGCAAGGACGGACTCTGCATAGGAAATATAGGAGGCCAGAAACATCTGGCCGGTCATATCGACATCGCGAAACGGCACACGTATTTCCGCCACATCAGGACGTTTCGACTGACTCATCAACAGATCTGCCTTACAGAGTTCCCATGGCAACACTACTTCATAATAGCTTATATCGGAACTGGCTTAAGGATAAAATTACGCAGTAGTTCAAAGTGTTACAGTGTCCTTCACGCACCGGAAAGGCGCGGCTCCGTTGCAATGGAGCTGTTCGACGGAAACGGCGTAACTGAGACAGTTGTGACAGGCGAACGGTTGGACGGCGGCAGAGCGCTTGTTGAAATCGACCGATGATGCCCCATCTGCTGTGGCACATGACATAAGCGACCGATAGAGTGTCTTCATGAGCACCCGTCTTTATGAACACCCGATCTTCCTGGAACATGTGACGCCCGCTGGTCATCCGGAGCGATCGGACAGGATCCGCGCCATCAATGTCGCGCTGGAACATCCGAATTTCGAGCGGCTGGAGCGCCGGCAGGCGCCGCAGGCGAATGAGGATGCGGTGCTGCTTGCCCATCCCGAAGAACATCTCATCGCCGTCATGCGGGAGATTCCCGAGGAAGAGGGTGAGATCAACCAGATCGAAGCCGATACCTATGCCAGCAGCAAGAGCTTGCAGGCGGCGCTGACCGGCATCGGCGGGGCGATGGCGGCGGTCGACGACGTCTTTACCGGCCGGGCCGACAATGTCTTCGTCGCCGCCCGCCCGCCGGGGCACCATGCCGAGAAGATGACGGCGATGGGCTTCTGCTTCTTCAACAATGCGGCAATCGCCGCCCGGCATGCGCAGAAGACGCATGGCGCCGAGCGCATCGCCATCGTCGACTGGGACGTGCATCACGGCAACGGCACGCAGGATATCTTCTGGGACGATGCCTCGGTGCTGTTCTGCTCGACGCATCAGATGCCGCTTTATCCCGGCACCGGCGCCAAGGACGAGAAGGGTACGCACAACACCATCGTCAATGCGCCACTTTCGCCGAATGTCGGCAGCGACCACTTCCGCGAGGCGTTCAAATCGCGCGTGCTGCCCGCGCTTGACGATTTCCGGCCGGACCTCATCATCATCTCCGCCGGCTTCGACGCGCATCACCGAGATCCGCTGGCGCAGATCAATCTGACCGGTGAGGATTTCGACTGGGCGACCGGGCGCGTGCTCGAACTGGCGGACCGGCACGCGAAGAACCGGGTCGTCAGCCTGCTCGAAGGCGGTTATGATCTCGAGGGACTCGCCGAATCGGCGGGCATGCATATTCTGAGAATGATGAAGGGTTGAGAATGACTGACAGCGCCAAGCCGGAGGTGTCCGGCCTTTCCTTCGAAAAGGCGGTCGCCGAACTCGAAAGCATCGTCGCCCGGCTGGAACGTGGCGATGTGGCGCTGGATGAATCAATCGAGATCTACGAGCGCGGCGAAGCGCTGAAGAAACATTGCGAGACGCTGCTTTCGGCCGCCGAGAACCGCATCGAGAAGATCAGGCTCGACCGCGCCGGCAAGCCGCAGGGTGTCGAGCCGCTGGACGGCGCCTGAGGCGCTGCAAACTCCCTTTCGAAGGCCTTGGCTATCGGCTTCAGACCGATCTATGATCCCCATCCAAAACGATGAGGGGACAAGGAAATGACGGACAGGTTGAAGGGCAAGGTCGCCATTATCTCAGGCGGCGCGACCGGCATGGGCGGTGCCGCCTCGAAGCTTTTTGCGGCGGAAGGCGCGCGCGTTGCGATCATCGACCGCAATGGTGATGCAGCAGCCGAGACCGTCCAAGCCATCCGTGATGCCGGCGGCGAGGCCGAATACTGGACGGCCGACGTCTCGGACGAAGCAGCCGTCATTGCCGCCGTCGCCGGTGTCGAAGAACGCTACGGCGCAGTGACCGTGCTTTTCAACCATGCCGGCACCATCGTCATCAAACCTTTCCTGGAAACGACGCTTCAGGAATGGGACTGGCTGCATGCCGTCAATGTGCGCTCGATGTTCCTGATGACCAAGGCCGTGCTGCCGAAGATGATTGAGAGCGGCGGCGGATCGATCGTCTGCACCTCGTCGATCTCGGCGGTCGCCGCCACGCCGATGGAAGTGCTTTACGACACGACCAAGGGTGCCGTGCATATGTTTGCCCGCGCCATCGCGGTGGAATTCCGTGACCGCAACATCCGCTGCAATGCCGTTTGCCCGGGCTTCATCCGCACGCCGCATGGCCTGCGCGAGGTGGCCGATCTGCAGGCGCTCGGCGTCGACGTTTCGGATGCCGCCATTGCCGCGCAGCAGGGGCGGATCGGCGAGCCCGAAGACGTGGCGCGGGCTGCCCTTTATCTCGCCAGCGATGAGTCGAGTTTCGTCAACGGCGCCCATCTCTTCGTCGATAATGGCTTCACCGCAATCTGAGCCATCCGTGCGGCGCGCTTCAAAGTTAGGGCGTCCTTGGCACGTCCCGTTGGACGTGCGGCGCGCTAATTGCTATCCCTGGTCGATGCGCGACTGCCTCATTCCTTAAATCGAGGTCGATTTAAGGACAAATTATGCAGCAATTCAAAACTATAGCATCCTTTGTGCGTCTGAAAGACGCGCGGCACTGTAGTGATCGGAGATCCCTGATGTCCTTCTTTCCCGGTAAAGATCCCCTGCCCGGCGATGCCTTCGCCTGCGACGCGATCGAGAACCTGATCATCCCGCGCACCAGCGATATCGGCGGTTTTCAGGTGCGCCGCGCGCTTCCCAGTCGGCAGCGACGGCTGGTCGGGCCGTTCATCTTCTTCGACCGCATGGGGCCTGCGATCCTGAAGCCGGACGAGGCGCTCGACGTCAAGCCGCATCCGCATATCGG
>NZ_JBFUAY010000264.1:0-5388 GCF_056406015.1 Rhizobium sp. P1_E1
TCCGATCGGCGTTGAAATAGACCTCCGGCACCTCGTCCGAAATCAGGATGATCGCCAGCCCCGCCTCGGCGAGGCGTGCAACGATTTCGAAGATGCCGGCGCGCGCGCCGACATCGACGCCGACCGTGGGCGCATCGAGGATCAGCATCTTTGGATCGGTGGCGAGCCATTTGGCGATCGCGACGCGCTGCTGGTTGCCGCCCGAAAGCGTCGAGATCGCATCGTCCTGCTTGCCGATCCTGACGCCGAGATCGGCGATCCAGCGCGCGACCAGCGAGCGCTTCTTTTCCGGCGAGATGAGCCGGCCGCCTAGGATACGGTTGAGGGAGGCCATGACCAGATTGTCGGCGATGGATTGCGGCTGGTTGAGACCGAGCGAAAGGCGGTCTTCGGAGAGATAGGCGACGCCTGAGGTGATCGCCTCGCGGTTGGAGGCAAAGCGCACCGGCTTTCCCTCCAACACGATCGTTCCGGCGGCGGGCCGGCGCATGCCGAACAGCGTGAGCGCGAGTTCGGTGCGCCCGGAGCCGAGCAGGCCGGTGATTCCGAGGGTCTCGCCACGGCGCAGATCGAAGGAGATGTCCTCGAACTCGCCAGGCCGGGAAAGCTTGCTTACAGAAAGCAGGACCGGGTTGTGCGACAGGTCGCGGGCGCGAACATTCTGGTCGAAGGTGCGCCCGGTCATCAGCTCGGTGATCTTAGACTGGGTCATGCCTTCCACCGGATAGACACCGACCAGCGCACCATCGCGCAGCACCGTGATGCGCGAGGAAATTTCCAGCACTTCCGCAAGGCGATGGCTGACGAAGACCACGGCAACGCCCGAAGCCGACAGCGTGCGCACGATCGCCAGCAGATGATCGGTCTCAGACTGGGTGAGCGAGGCGGTCGGCTCGTCCATGAAGACGATGCGGGCCTCTCCGACCAGCGCGCGGGCGATGGCGACGATCTGACGCTGCGCGATGGCGAAGTCCTTGAGAGGCCTGTCGACGTCGAGGGTAATGCCGAGCCGGGCGAGTGCCTCCTCGGCTGTTCCGCGGATCGCGGCATAATTGACGAAGCGCGGGCGCGAACCGGAAAGGGTCTGGAAGGCGATGTTTTCGGCCACGCTCATTTCCGGAAAGAGCGCGAGGTCCTGCCAGATGATCTGGATGCCGCGGGACTGGGCCATGCCAGGCGTCATGAGGGATATCGTCTCACCGTCGAAGACGATCTCGGCGCCGTCTGCAGGCCGATAGACGCCTGATATCACCTTGATAAGGGTGCTCTTGCCGGAACCATTCTCGCCGGCCAAGCAATGCACCTCGCCGGGCAGGACTTCGAAGGAGACGTTTTTCAGCGCCTTCACACCGCCGAATGTCATGTTGATGCCGCGAAGCGAAAGAAGCGGCTGGGCCTTCACACCATCATCCGTTGCCATGCTCATGCCGGTTGCCTGTCCAGTCGAATGCCATGAAAGGTCAATGGTCCAGCCATGGTCGGATATCGCTCTTTTCCCGAACGCCGGGCCGGTCCGTATCGACCGGCCCGACACCCGGGGAGGGGGCCTCTTCAGAGGCCCATTGCGGCCAGGTCGTCGACCGTATCCTTGTTGATCGGCAGCAGCTGATCGACGATGATGTCGTTACCAACAGGCTTGATCACGCCGAGACCCGGAATGTCATCACCTTCCTTGATGCTCTCGCCCTTGATCAGGCGATCGGCGAGCGTGACGAAGACTTCGCCGGCCTGCTTCGGATTCCACATGAAGCCGCCCGATATCGCGTCGGACTTGATCAGCTTCTGGCCCTGGCCGGGCGAGAACGGGCCGAGCACGAAGATTTTGCCCGTCTTGCGGCGTTCTTCGACAGCGCGCCCCGCGCCGATCGGGCCCTGGCTGCCGAAGGCGAGGAAGCCTTTCAGATCCGGATGGGCAGCGATGAGATCAAGCGCCGTCGAGCGGCTTTTGTCGACATCTTCTGCGACGCCATAACGGTCGCCGACGAGTTTCATGTCCGGATAATTCGCCTTGATATAGGCGATTGCGGCGTCCGCCCAGGCATTGTGCAGCGGAACGGTCAGCGAGCCGACGAAGACGGCATATTCGCCCTTGCCGCCCATCTTTTCGGCGAGCAGCTTGCCATGCGCCTCACCAAAACCGGTCGACGATGCGAGTTCGAAATTCCAGTCGGCGCCCTTCTGCGAGGGCGATTCATGCGTAATGACCTTGATGCCGGCGGCTTGCGCCTTGGTGAGCACGGGCTCGAGCACCTTGGCATCGTTCGGCACCACACCGATGACCTTGACGCCCTGGGCGATCAGGTCTTCGATGGCGCGCACCTGCAGCGCCGGGTCGGCGCTGGTCGGGCCGATCATGAAGGCATCGACGCCGAGTTTCTTGCCCTGTTCCTTGATGCCGGCTTCCATCGCATTGAACCATGGAATGCCGCCGATCTTGACGACAACGCCGACCTTCGGTGCGTCCTGCGCAAACGCGACCACCGCCCCGGCAAGCGACAGCGATGCGGCAATTGCCGCTATGATAAGTCTCCTCATCTTCACTCCTCCTCAAGGTCGCTCATGGCGAACGACGACCACCGGCCGCTTTGCGGCAGGTTGTTCCTGGTTGCTTCTTGGCGAGGGAACACCCTTGCCTCCCATCCCGCCTCCTCCGGCGAACCATTTTTGCGCAATCGATCTTTCTTTTTTGCACAATCGATGGTGCAATGACTATCGATCAAGGTAGGGCTTTCGTCAAGAGGGGTTTGTTTCTAAGGGAACGACAGCGGAAAAGGCGAGATATGGCAGACATCAGCAAGAAGAAGGCGACAATCTACGATCTCTCGATCCTATCGGGTGCGTCGGCTTCTACCGTAAGCGCCGTGCTGAACGGAAGCTGGCGGAAGAGGCGTATCAAGGAGGCGACGGCCCAACTCATTCAGAACCTGGCGAACGAGCACGGATATACGGCAAATCTGCAGGCCCGCGGCCTGCGTTCGTCCCGCTCCGGCCTCGTCGGTCTTCTGCTGCCGGTGCACGACAACCGCTATTTCTCCTCCATGGCGCAATCTTTCGAGGCACAGGTCAGAAGCCGCGGCCAGTGCCCCCTCGTCGTCAGCGCCTGTCGCGATCCGGACGAGGAGCGCCAGGTCGTCGAGACACTGATCTCCTATTCGATCGACGAACTTTTCATCGCCGGCGCAACCGATCCGKATGGCGTACACAAGGTCTGCGAAAAGGCAGGGCTGAAGCACGTCAACATCGATCTGCCGGGCACGCTGGCGCCGTCGGTCATCAGCGACAATTATGAAGGTGCGCGCATGCTGACGCAGGCGATCATCGAACGCGCGCAGGAGGATGGCCCGCTTTCACCTGACGATCTGTACCTGTTCGGCGGCCGCAACGACCACGCCAGCCACGAGCGAATTCGCGGTTTCCGCGACGTAAAGCGCGCACTTCTGGGCGCGGATCCGGATGTCTGCATCCAGCCGACCGGCTATTCCCCGGCCATGACGGCGCGTGCCTTTGAAGCCTTCTACGAAGGCCACGGAAAGCTGCCGCGCACATTTTTCGTCAATTCCTCGATCAATCTCGAAGGGCTGATGCGCTTCCTCGCGCTGCACCCGCATGAGACCTTCGCCGACATCATCGTTGGCTGCTACGACTACGATCCCTTTGGCTCCTTCCTGCCTTTCCCCGTCTTCATGATCCGGCAGGACAGCGAGGCGATGATCACCAAGGGGTTTGCGATCCTTGATGCAGACCGCGGCCCGCCAATCACGCATCTGGTGCGGCCGACCCTCGTCCCACCGCGCACGGCGCTGACCGGCCCACTCGATGCGCTGAAGGATATCGAGTGATGCGTCCCGCCTCATTTGAGAGGCTGGGCTGACGGAGCAGCACTGTGTGATGCCTTATCGGCTCTAGCTTTCTGTGATGCGGCGATCCTCATCCGAGCCGACGGAGAGCTGCTTCCAGTCCAGGTCCTCCTGCAGCTCGAGATATTGCGTCGCGCCGATCTGATCTGTGTCGCGCAATTCCTCGAGGCGCTGGCGCTGGGCGAGAACGGCGGCGATCGTCAGGTCGCGGCGGCGATCGAGCGCCGAAGCCTTGTTTGCCTCGGTTGACGCGGTCCAATGGTCCCTACAGATCGTCCGGATCGCTTCGGCCTCAGTGCCGTCTTCCTTCTCAAGCCGCTGAAAGGCGGCTTCGGCGAGCGATCTTCGGGCCACCTTGAGTTCATCACGGACTTCTGCCTGCCGACCGAGTTTCAGGAGATGGATCATTGGAGCCAAGGTCGCCCCTTGAATAACCAGGGTTGCGAGCACCACCGCGAAGGCTGTGAGCACGACCAGGTCTCGCTCGGGAAAGTCGGCGGGGAGCGCGAAGGCCGTCGCCAGCGTAACGAGGCCACGCATACCGGCCCAACCCACCAGGAAGGTCTCCCCGGACGTGAAAGGCGCCAATTCATGGCCGCTTCGGTGACGAGAAGCGACGACGGCGTGAAGCAGGAAAGCCATCGCCATGCGCGCCAGGATCACGCCGACCACCACGATGACGGCAAATCCCATCGCCCGCTGCAGCTCTTCAGCCGACATCGCCTCAAGGATGCGGCGCGCCTGCAGGCCCATCAGCAGGAAAGCCACCACGTTCAGCAGGAAGACGACGGTCGTCCAGACGGCGAAGGAATGTACCCGCATCCGCGGTGAATCCCTGACCGAAGAGAGCGTGGCGAGCGTCATTGCGCTCGCCACTGTGGCAAGGACAGCCGACAGATGCAGATGTTCGGCGATCAGCCAGGTCGAAAAAGCGTAGACGAATTGAAGCAGGGTCCCGCCGACCGTGTTCTCGGTTATCGGCCGAAGCCGCGAGACAAAAAAGCCGAAGACGATGCCGAACAGGATCCCTCCAGGTGCGGCGATCCCCACCTGAAGTGCCGTCCCGACATCCAGCCCACCACGCGCCTGGACAGTCAGCGCAGCGCCGAAAAGCAGCAGTGCGGTCGCGTCGTTGAACAGGCTTTCTCCCTTGAGCAGGGCATCCACACGGCGGGCGACGGGCAAATTGGAAAGGACTGCCGTGGCGGCCGCGGCATCGGGCGGCGAAACAATTGCGCCAAGTGTAACCGCGACCGCAATCGGAAGCCCGACGGTCAGCATGCTGATCGACACGACCACGCCTGTCGTGACGAGAACGGCGACGACCGCATAGAAGAACAGCGGCAGCAGCATGCGCCGCGCCGCCCCCACCGGGAAGTCATAGGCCGAATCGACAAGGACGGGCGCAATGAACAGGGCGAGCGCCGTCGGAGGATCGATCGGAATCGTCGGCGCCCCTGGCAACATCGCCACGGCGACGCCGGCGGCAGCCAGAATGCCGGGGTAGGGCAGGCGCATGCGACGCGTGACC